>NZ_JBSLYH010000024.1:0-108996 GCF_055793305.1 Calyptranema fuscum S582 | reverse complement strand
TCTCAGCAAGTCTTCACGCAGCATCCCTGGTGGGACAATCAACGGGGGTGGAAAAATCTGCTCGATAATTTAACGTGAGTTCGGGATAAGGAGGGGCGAAATAGATAGAGTTGAAAGTACCTAATTCTCAACACATCTAACCACCCCATGCTTAGTCTAGAATCCTTATTTTGTCATGTCGATGACTTTTGCCAGTGGTTTGAGCCTCAATGGCAGCAGCAACTGTTAGGTGACGGCTTACAGAAGAGACAGCGGTCGCGTCGTCTGTGCCTGAGTGAAATTATGACGATTCTGATTGCCTTCCATCAGTCGGCATACCGCAATTTCAAGTGGTTTTACAATGAACTCGTCTGCCGCTATTGGCGCAAAGCCTTCCCCGGATTGGTCAGTTACAACCGCTTTGTGGAATGGATACCATCGGCTCTCATGCCTTTATGTGCCTATTTACGGCAGTGCTTTGGCAAATGTACGGGTATCAGCTTTATCGATGCGACCAGTATCAAGGTCTGCCATAACCGTCGGATTGCTTCCCACAAAGTGTTTAACTCGTTAGCCGCACGAGGCAAAACCTCTGTCGATTGGTTCTTTGGCTTCAAGCTGCATCTGGTGATCAATGAGCAGGGGGAGTTACTCAACGTCCAGTTGACTCCTGGTAATGTGGATGACCGCAAGCCCGTGCCCCACCTTCTCCAACAGCTCTTTGGCAAGGTGTTTGGCGACCGAGGCTATGTGTCGCAAAAACTAGCCCTCCAGCTATGGCAGCATTCCGGCATTCAACTGATTACAAAGCTCAAACGGAACATGAAGAACCGCCTGATGGTGTTGAGTGATAAGCTGCTGCTGCGCCGACGGGCGGTTATTGAATCGGTGATTGACCAGCTCAAGAACATTTCTCAGATTGAGCATTCCCGTCACCGTTCCCCCATCAACTGCCTAGTCAACTTAGTCTGCGGGTTGATCGCCTACTGCCACCAACCCAAGAAGCCCTCTTTGCTCATTGACACCGCTTTGCCCGCTTTTGCTTAACCCGAACTGACGTTAATTTACGGTTGGTGATTGAACCGTAGATTGCCTTTAACCATCTCAAACGGTGGTTAACTGTGTTTTTCATTCCCACTCTGGAGCAAGGATTTGCCCAATTGATTAAGCGGATGCAGCAGTTTTACTGTCCGGTTATTCACGATGTACTCCTACGTCGTATCTTATTTAACTCTGCTTATAGCGGTGTGCAAGTTCGTTAAGTACAGAAACGGTGTTGTGGGGCGCTCCGCGCCCCACAACACCGTACTGAATCAACCTGCTCAGCGCTATAAATGATGGAAGAGGGCTATAACTCTACGCATATACGTTAGGACAAGGGCTGCGCTTCCGACCAGGGGTTCCACCCCTGCACCCCGTCCCAACCCAAATGACTACGACGATATTCCCTAAAGATCCTCCATGAAAGAAACCCCAGACGTTTAGTTTTGGAATCGCGACGTTGCCGCGATCGCCACCCGTGATTGATATAGCCTGACGGGAAAACCTATCTCTTGGAGGCTGTGCCCTTTACTCTGCCTGGTGCAAAATTTAGGGTTTGTGATTAAGTAGATCAGTCTGATTATCAGTCTGATTAAACATATAGCGATGTGCACGTTCGTGAAGTACAGAAACGGTGCTGTGGGGCGCGGAGCGTCCCACAGCACCGTACTGCACCCCGCACAGCACTTTCTATTGAATCCACAATCTCAAGCCATGAGGGTGAATTTCGGAAGAGTATGGATATCAGTCACATCCATTTTTATGTTGAAGATGCCAGTTTGTGGTGCAGTTGGTTTGTTCGAACTCTGGGATGGCAAGCGATCGCCCAATATGCCAGTCACCATACCTTAACCGCCGTGGTGGGCAGAGGAAAAATTTATTGTTTGATCTCATCTCCCTTAAATGCTGAAAGTCCGGTTGCAAAATACTTGCAGCATCATCCACCCGGTGTCGCCGATGTCATGTTTCGGGTGAACTCACTTAAAATTGCCCTGGATCGAGCGATCGCCCAGGGTTGTAAGGTGCTACAGCCAATGCAAACGCGCCGGTCGGTTTTAGGACACTTGCAATGGGTCGTCGTCAACGGGTGGGGCGATTTGCAACATACGCTGATTGAGCAACAGGGAAGCGGGTTCATCCTGCCATTGACGACAAAACGTAGTCTGGATTCCATCCGGGTTCCCCGACTCAACAGCGATCGCCAACTGCGTCATCCTAAAAAAGTGTTGGATGTGTTTTTTTCTGCGATTGACCATGTTGTGCTGAATGTGGCAAGCGGCGATTTACACCGAGCGATCGATTGGTATGAAACCCGGTTTGGGTTTCAGCGCCAACAAGTATTTTGTATCCAAACAGAACGCTCTGGGCTTTCCAGTCAGGTCTTAATCCATCCGGAAGGGTCAGCCCAATTACCAATTAATGAACCCGTCTCGGTCAGCTCTCAGATTCAAGAATTTCTCAACCTGAATCGCGGTTCGGGCATTCAACACATTGCCTTACGCACGCCCAATATTCTAAGCAGTTTGGCAGTGTTGCGATCGCGAGGATTAGGGTTTCTCAAAGTTCCGCCAACCTATTACGAACAGCTGAAACAACGACCTGGGTTTTGGCTCAAGGAAACTGACTGGAAAGCGATCGCCGCCCAAGAAGTGCTGGTCGATTGGCAACCGGAACGACCGGAAGCCCTGCTGTTACAAACATTTACTCAACCTATTTTTCAACAACCTACGTTTTTCTTTGAGCTGATTCAGCGACAGACCCAGTATGCGAACCGTCCGCACCAAGAGGCACAAGGATTTGGCGAGGGAAATTTTCGAGCGCTGTTCGAGGCGATCGAGCGGGAACAAATTAAACGAGGCAGTTTACTTTTGTAGAGAAAATCCGGTGAAAGGCTAGACAAGACCCAATATTTATGGTACATCTGTTCTAGAATGCGGCGCATTATATCGGTGTACCACTATGGATACTTTAACTGAAGTCCAGCAAGAACTTTACGATTGGTTAATTGAATATATTAGACAAAATCAGCACTCGCCCTCGATCCGACAAATGATGAGAGCCATGGGGCTAAAATCCCCCGCTCCGATTCAGAGCCGATTAGAGCATTTGAAGAGTAAAGGCTATATCGACTGGACAGAAGGTCGAGCCAGAACAATTCGAATCTTAAAACCCCAGGGGGTTCCTGTTTTAGGTGCGATCGCCGCAGGTTGCGTCGTTGAGTCGTTTACCGACGATGTCGAGCACCTCGACTTTTCTAATGCGTTCATTCGTCCCGGCGATTTTGCCTTGAGAGTTCGGGGAGACAGTATGATCGATGCGCTGATCGACAGTGGTGACGTTGTCATCATGCGACCTGTCAAAGAACCCAAAGCTCTCAAAGACGGTACGATCGTGGCTGCCAGGGTTGAAGCCGAAGGAACCACCCTCAAGTATTACAACCGTCAGAACAGTAAGGTAACCCTTAAACCTGCAAATCCTCGATATCCTGTGATGGAATATCATGCCTCAGATGTTGAGATCCAGGGTGAACTCGTAGCCGTTTGGCGCGGATATAAGTAATGTTTTGCGGATGAGAAGAATTCGCTCATTAGATCAACTGAAGCGAGTCTTTTAGGGGGCTTTTGTTATTGAGTTGATTGCGGAGCAACTCTTTAACTTCTGCATCTAATTTATTGCGAACGACACTGCTTGCAATTCCCGTGACCGGAAGGTGATGCAATTTTTGAAAGCGCATGACCGCCTGAAACGTTCGCGGACCATAAAATTCGTTAATCGGTAGCTGCGCATCAATCGCCAGATTTAGGCTGTGTTTGAGGTTGCGTACCAATTGTCGTGCTTTTTCGGATGTGGTCGTGTCTAGTGTTCCGGTGACGGGCAGATGATAATGAGTTTGAAATTCTTGAATGGCTGCCTGGGTGTAAAAGTCCAATGCATTGCTGTGATTACCGCCGTATCCATTAGGCCCCAAGTTGTAGCCCAGTCCATCTAAAACGGCTTTGAATTGATTGAGTGCGTATGCCATGACCGTTGACCTCCTCAGGATGAAATCGAAAATAACCAGGTTGACAAATAACCAGGCAAATCTTTGGCAACCTCCCCGCCGATAGAAGACGATGGGATAGTTAGCTTAGAACCCTCTGAACGGTTGATGTTTCTTGTCCTTTAGCTGGACACATCAACGTTTTCGCACGTTTCAGATAGGTTGTGATTTGCCCGTTCCTGGAACCCCGCTCTTACTTTCTAAACTAAGACGGATTATGCGATCGCACCTCACACGGCAGTGTCACCCAAGAGAATGATTTTGGTCAATTTGGATGCACCATTTTAAAAAATTAAGGCTGTCCGCCAGTTTAAAAATCGCGGAACAGCCCTATTTACAAGCACTAATGAATCGTTGTGGATCTAGGTAGTCTGTATAATTACTGACTTGCTGATCAGCCGACATGACCGTACTTGCTGCTCTGAAACTGGCGTAATTGAGAATAAATCCATTCCCCAATGAAAAGCATATTTTTGAGCGTAGTCTTTCGCCTCTATTTCAGACGGAGCCTGGATTAATAACTCATTGGTCAGTTCTGACGTTCCTTTGAGAACAAATTCAGCAAGGTACATTGAATTCACCTTAGCGAATGGGCAGTGTGTTTGATATCCTTCGATGCAAAACAATCTGCTGGTGATGCCGGGCAAGCGTTACGAGTCGATCTTGTCTACGTAGAAGGTATGGACGATGGCGATCGCCCCATCCAGAAACCCTCCCTAAGTATTACAGCCTTGTTTATATCCATTAATAAAATAATGGATCAGCCTTATCAATCTTTAACGAGTCTAATTGCCTTCTTTAGGGTAACTTCATGAGATTTTTTAATTAAACGCGGGAATTACGGAATTTCCCTAATTAAATAGATCAGCCGTTCGCTTGCCTTAAGAATAGGGTTTGACAGTAAGCCGTTAAGCTCTCTCCAATTCGGCAACAGGGTTGTTCTGGGAATGTGATGATTTTTGGTGGCGCGGGCGACGCCCGCGCCACCAAAAATCATCACATGAATACCACTATCGGCAACAGAGCTTTTGCCCTCAGAGCATCACTCGATTGCGATGGGGATCGGATTGATCCGTCATCGTTCCGTCACAAACATAGAACGATAGAATTTTGTTATCGCATTCCGTGTTCAGATCAAGTCGCCGTAGCCTGATGTGCCTGAGTCAGGACAGACCATGGGTTAAAGTGCGGCGCGATACACTGTTTTTCAACCCACCATCATCCTGTTTACGAGTCCATAGCGCTACATGATCAGAACTGGCGTTGCAAACGCTAAATTTTGCAACCTGGGGTGTGGGAGCTTCGCCCCCACACAGGGGTTCCGCCTCTGCACCCCGTTATACAAACGTTTAACTGAGTCTACTAGTCTCTTCTGCCGTAGGATGGGTTAGCGTTAGCGTGCCCCATCAAGATCAGTGTTGATGTCGGGTTTCACTTCGTTCAGCACCACCCGACATCAGAACTTTTGTCAGTCCATCGGTTAGAACATTGGAGTTGTCGGGGGTTGCACGCCTTAACCGATCCTGTCTTGTAGATGGACTGCTCAACAGACGTTTTCGATCTCAACTTGTATTAATAGTCTCGTGAAAAGAATTCCCTGGATTTCACTTTTACTCCTACTCGCTTCCTACACCACGTTTAGCTGGTTTCTATACGATGCAACCGCAACGTGGACGGTGTGGTTGGCAGCCCTGTTATTCGCTCTAGTGCAAGCATTGCTATTAACCACCTTTTCCAGCGGGTTCCGGTTTTTTATGGGCAACTGGCTGAAATCTGATATTGGTTATTTTTCGATTGTGCTGTTAGGTGCGTTGTCCTTAGCCTTTATTCTGGTGTGGTCACATGTGTTTGAATATTTGCTAGTCGTAATTGGGTCAGAAGTGTTGAGCAGACTGGAACTACAGCGATCGCGCTTCAACAATTGGCAGAGTTTGGGAATTCTCACAGTCGTCTCCATTGTCGGCTTATCAATTGGATGGACGGCACATACCTTCTTCCAGGCGTAGGGAGCAGAAATAAGATAAATCTTCGGGTTTTAACTAATTTGTGCTTCTTAAGGAGCGCTGATTAATTAACCTGTAATTCTTTTTGAGAGAGCGGCGGCTCCGCCGCTCTCTCAAAAGAATCGAGTTTTATTAAATCCACGATCCTAAGGATTTTATGGTGGTGTGCAAGTTCGTTCAGGACAAAAACGGTGTTGTGGGATACTCTGTGCCCCACAACACCGTACTGAATCAACTAGCCAAAACTAGTGCTTTGTCCAGTATTTTCTGACGGGTGACGTGCCGCGCGAAGCGCGGCACATCACCCGTTTTAACCGTCAATTTTTAATGGACAGCCCCCTAGCTTTACACGACAAAAAGCAGCCCGTTAGGGCTGCGTTGACTCAGTTGAGTACTCTGAGGAGCTGTTGATTCCAGACTATCGACAAATATTGCTGAATCGGAGGGGGTTACGGTTTTTGATACGCTTATCGGTTATTCAGATCCTTGGATGAGGGAAAGGGACACTGAAGAAATCGTCACACGATCTTTAAGCGCCTTTAGAGAGATGGAACAAACTTAGGTTAGCGTTTAACTGTCCTTGCCCTACAGCACTTCCAGGTTGAGTTGTAGGGCAATTTTTGTGTCTCAATCCAGTTCTTTGAACAACCGGACACACCTGAGTCAGAACAGGGGATGGGTCGAAAAGCACCATACCATACCACGGTTCGACCCATTTTCCTTTTGCTTCTGAGCGCCCAGCCCTATAGTTCTACGCAATCTAGTACACCAACTTAAAAGTTTTAGAGGGGTGGAGGAGGTAAAACCCCCTCTTGGGGGCGCAGCCCCCAAACCCCCATGTTGCAAAATTTCGTGTTTGCAACACTAGTACACCAACTTAAAAGTTTTAGAGGGGGTGGAGGGGGTAAAACCCCCTCTTGGGGGCGCAGCCCCCAAACCCCCATGTTGCAAAATTTCGTGTTTGCAACACTAGTGAGGCCATCAGGAGGGTGGGGGCGGTACCCTCACGCAAGGGTGAAATCCCTGCACCCCGTCCTAACCCCAATGCGTACCGCTTACGTGGCGATTTTTAATTGAGCGGAGCACAAATTTTTTAAAAGCCATGCGGACATGGTTTTTAAAACATCATCCGGTTCCAGCCGAGCGCGAAGCGTTATTGCACTCACCACTGTAGAAATGTAGAACACTGAACTCGAATCCAGCAAGATAAACGTATAGTTGAGGGAAAGCAGACTTCAATTTTCCCCCCTCACAAGTTGTCTAGACCATGGCTGGTTCTTTTTCTACAAATGGCTTTTTGCGCCAGGTGTTGACTGGCAATTTTGCTCAGGCAGATCCACTCCATCCGCTTCCTGTGATTGGAGAGATCGAGATTGGGCGCGATCCACGCTGTCAAATTGTCCTTGATTCCACCACTTACAGTGGCGTTTCGCGTCAACATATCAAGGTTTGTGCCGTTGCAGGGTTTCCCTCGACCTGGCAGGTGTGTGACCTCAATAGCGCCAATGGCACGTATGTGAATGGTCAACGGTTAATCGGTTGCCAAGTGTTGCAGGTGGGCGATCGCATTACGTTAGGGCAAGACGGACCAGAATTTATTTTTGAGTTGCAATCGGGAACGGTGCCGCGCCCCGTTTCTACCCCGCCATCCCTTTCATCTCCGGCATTTCCCAATCTGCCACCTGTAGCAGCATTCGCCAAAACAGAACGACCTGGCAACGCCAGCCCACCCGCTGATGCGGTGACGTTGAGCCAACTATTTCCGATTATCTCGACGGGTGGCGATCTGAAACGAAAGGCTTACCTGGTTCCGGGAATGCTCACAGTGGCATTTGTCGTGTTGATGTTCTTGGCAGTGGGGAATGCTGCCTTCTTTAATTTTTTATTAGCAGCCTATATGGCAGGGGCGGCTTATTTCTTTATTTATCAGCTTTGCGGCAAACCAAAGCCCTGGTGGATTTTAGTCAGCGCCGGAGTCATCACCATGCTGATGTTGGTTAGCCCCGTATTAGATTTATTTATCTGGGTCTTCCGCGTAGTTTTGCCGGGAGATATCCCATCAGACAGTGAGTCCGGTAATTTTGTCAGTGTTTTAGTGCAGATGTTTTTCGGAGCGGGTTTGATGGAAGAACTGCTCAAAGCTCTGCCTGTCTTGCTGATTGCTTGGCTGGGGACACGATTGCGATCGCCATCGCGGGAACGAATCGGCGTCTGGGAACCTCTGGACGGCATTTTATTGGGAACGGCATCGGCAGTAGGATTTACGCTGTTAGAAACGTTGGGTCAATATGTCCCGACGATTATCAATGATGTGACGCTCCAGGCAGGGGAAGGGGCTGGGCAACTGGCTGGGTTACAGCTGTTGATTCCCCGTGTGCTGGGATCGATAGCAGGACATATGGCATACAGCGGGTATTTGGGGTATTTCATTGGTCTGAGTGTACTCAAACCTTCAAAACGTTGGCAAATCTTGGGGATAGGCTATTTGACGGCTTCAGGACTCCATGCCCTATGGAATGCCAGTGGCATTATTAGTTTCTTGGTGTTAGCGCTGGTTGGTGTGTTGTCGTACGCGTTTCTAGCCGCCGCTATTCTTAAAGCCAGGGCACTTTCACCCACGCGATCGCAAAACTTTGCTACTCGATTTACACGGCTACCGTAAAGGCAGGTATTCGGCTGAGGTTAGTGATGTTGGTTTGCGGTTGGGGGCATCTGGGCGATCGCATAACGAGCGATCGCCAGACTTAATCGGGCTTGTTCAATCCCAGATAGCTCAGTCCAGGCAGCACAACGCACGGAACGCAGAGCGGCTTCTAACATCTCATTCTCAGCACCCCGCATGGCGAAAGCAAACGGACGGGCAAGAACTTGCAAATCATCTTCGCCCCAACCTGGCAGCGTCTCTTGAACACACGCCACTAATTGCTCAGCCACAGACAGGTTGGCAGAAATCACTCGACGCGCTTGGGCGACAATGTCTTCTAGCAAAGTTTGAGGAACCTGGATCAAAAATTGTTGAAACAAGTCAGTGCTGACGGCGTTTGCCATCGCTTCTTTCACAGCGATCGCCGGTGTGATGGTTGACCAGGCGTGTTCAAGGGTCGCGGCAAGAGCCTGACCTTGAGCGGCTAAATCTGCGGTGGTCCACCCTGCCTCAAAAACCTCTTGCTCCATGGCTGCCCAATACTCTTCGGCGGCTGGATCAGATACATCCCAGGGGTAAGCACGATGCTGCTCGGCATTGGCGTCATCTTCATGCCAGGGGCACAGTCCATCGCCTTGCAAGACATACTGCAATAGCTCTAGTTCAGTTTTTGCTGGGAGGGTTGAGGAAATATGGCGGGTGGAATCGCTGGTCATAACTGCTCCTGAGTATTGTGATACCAAATGTGACACCGATAGCTACACGTGTGGGTACCGTCGTTCCGTAATTGCTAGATAAGAATTGCTCGATCATTTATGTCAAACCATCAGATTTAGTGAGGGAATTGTCAGGTTTCGACAACAAACTCATACTGATAGTTGCCAAATTTAAGACGCGTTTTTGAGTGTAAAGGTACCTCTCGTTGATGCACCCGATACCACCCACTAGACCCCATAATCAGGGTACCAAAGCGAGAAAAATCTCTCAAAACATAGGTCGGATCGGCGTCATTGCCACTGAGAGAATCGCGATAAAAAATTTCGGCATGACGGCGCGAAATGCCAGGTCCCTTAACGACCATATCGTTGTCGTCCATATTACCAACTCGCATAATGCCACCAAATTTATCGATATGCCAAATTTGGGAGGGCGCACTCAACGATCGGATATAGGCAGGGGGGGTTTGGCGTCCAATCCAACTGGGTGAGTTGTCTGGAATTTCGGTGAATCCCTCGGTGAGTGGTTTAATTAACTCGCCATCAAACTCTGGGTGCATGTAAAGGACAGGTAATGTCCAGGCAGGCTGATTAAACTTATACAGGGTCAGTAAATGTTGACGGGCGATCGCCACTGCCTCATCAATGGGACGACGTTCTGCCAGCGATTGCGCAAAAATTTGAATAAAGCTGGTGGCTTCTCGATCGGCGATCGAATCTCTCATGCCTAAAACAGCTGGAACCCCATGATGCACTAAAACTTCAGACAAACTGCTACGGGGAATGGCTTTACCTTCCTGGTGGTCGGGTTGTGCCCCCCAACAGGCGTTAAATACGGCTAACTTTACCTGACATCGGGTTAATACTTGCGCCAGCTCTGTGCCGTTAATGGTGGCGTTAGAGCGAAGATATAACAACCCACCATCGGGAGCAGGCACCCCATGCCCTGAATAAAAGAAAACGTTGTAGATTTGGGTTTCTAAAACATCCGTCAATTCAGCAGCGGTTGGCTGCAATAACGTTGTCACCTCACAAGCAACGGGTGGGGTCAGGCTATTGAGGACATCAACCTCTGCCGCATTTTTTAAAATCTGGGTCAGGGCATCGGCTTCCTGCTGCAATTGCAAATAGGGTGCATCACCCGAAACGGCTTTGTTCCCGGTGCCCAGTTCTTCATCATGCCCCAGCACCAGCAAGATTTTCAGGGCATCCTCAATTCGCAGAGGCGGTAGGGCATCCACAGCGGTTGTCGTGCGGCTAAACAGCAATTGCTGACTGAGAGACAGTGCTTGTTTGCCAGCCTGCGGTTGCATAATTTCCCAGGGTAGCGCAATCAGATTGGGATCTCGAATGTCTAACCGCACTCGCAACGGTCGGTTTTGTCCGATCGCAATTCCCTGACTCTGAAGAAAACTGCCGTCAATGGGTCCGTCAAATAACCACTGCCACAGGCTGATGCCTAAATGCTGCATTAACCGCCCAGCATAGCTACGTTCTTGGGTAGATGCTCCGGCTTCTCCGGCTTCTGAGGCTTGGGGTGGCAAATCCAGTAAAGAAATGCGAGGAATTTCGGGCAACCCTCGCAGCGAAAACATACTCTGCCAGGTTTGCCACAGTTGCATTAATGCCGGAGACCAAATCTGGTCATGGTGAGCATAGCCTCCTGGGTTAGGAGCCTGAATCACCCAAATTGCGTAATGATCTAGTTCAGCAGCCTTGAGAGGGGCGATCGCCAAACTTAGACAAGGACTCTCAGACAAGAACATGCGTAAACTGTTGATTTCAAAATTTGAAATCCCTTAAGGTTCCTACCAGTCTACCCGTTATTGAGTAAGTAGATAAACAGGGGTTAGGGATTGGGATTGGGGATGGCACTGTTGGCTATGGGCGATTCGCCACTGACGAATGGTCAACCGCGATTGAACGGAGCCGTGAACACTCAAAATGGTTAGCTTTGAGTCTGGCTTCATTCATCCTTTCTGCTGTGGTAGAACCCAAGAAATCGCAGGTCCCGGCAATTGAGGAGTCGGACTGACGGAGGGAGTAATTTCAATACAGACATTTTTTTGTTCAGGAGTTGGCTCAATGGGATTGATGGTCACGAGAGAAATCAGGGCGGTTTCTTGAATCCATCCAGCCTCTCCGGGCTGTAAAACTTTTGCATCCTCCCCAGGTAAGGGAGAATCGAGCGTTAGGGTAGGGGGTTCGGTGGGTTCTACACCCTGAAGTGAGCTTTCTGCGGATGGATTAGGCGTCGCAGAAAAATTGGGAGCAGGAGTTTCTGCATTCGGATTTGGGGGTGTCGAACAAACTCGCAGTTGCACCCACAGGTCAGCTCCAACCTGGGTTCGTTTAGCCACGTAGATGACACTACCGTCGGCAATCATGCCAACCGTAGCTGCTATTGACGGATCGGTAGGTTGATTTTGGGGAGGCTGTGCTAATAAAACGGGAGAAGACAGGGTAACAGAAGTATTTTGTGGCGAAAGGGATTGAATCTGTACGAATGATCCGGCAGGCGGAAGTTCAGCCGGTGCAATGGGGGTAGCAGATGCCGAAGGGCTGGTGGAGGCGATCGCCGACGGTGATACAGGCGGTTGCCCCTGAATTAATGGATCAAACCAGGTTCGCATCCCTGGGAACAAGAAATAAGCCAGCACACCACCCATGGCAGAGAGCAACACAATGCCCAGGAGTAACGACAACACATTGGGTTGTCGCTGGGGTTTGGGTGCCACAACTTTGGTTTTCAGTTGAGACAGATTTTTTGAACTGGCAGGTGTAGATACCGCAGGAGCAGGCTTTGCCGTTGGGATATCGTCGGGTTGCAGCAGGGTATCTAAGGGTTGGATAGCTGTCTCAGGTTCGGGCAATTTTGCAGCAGAGGGAGGTGCAGCGATCGCCTCAGATACAGGGGTTGCTTCGGAAATCCGAACATACAATAACCCCACAGTGACGTTGTCATGACCGTTGCGAGTGTTAGCAATATTGACCAGGCGACGAGCCGTAACCCCCGGATCGGACTTGCCCTTTAACAACGGTAAGACTTCCGTATCCCAGCATTCATCAACGCGATCGTTGTCGCTTAAGCCATCCGAGCAGAGTAAGAAGATACTGTCTTCGTCTAAAATAAATCGCTGAACGGTGGGATGCAGCATTTTAGATGCTCCCATGCCCAGAGCTTGTACGAGCGAACCGGCACTGGGTTGCTGTAAGGCATCGCGGTAAAGACTATAGCCCAGACGGACTTCGCGCGAGGCAACATCGTCATCTTGGGTAACTTGGCGACAGGCATAGTGGGTGATCCAATACGCGCGGCTATCGCCAACATGGGTGATATAGAGTTCGTGTCGGCGAACTAAGCCAATCACCAAGGTTGTGCCCATGCGCTGGCGTTCGAGGCGACGTTCGCTATCGTTGCGTTGGCTAATCACATCGTTGGCAGCGCAGGTGGCTTTTTCCAGTTCGAGGGTCAGCTCAGCCGGACTGAGGGTATCCAGAGGTAAGGTGCGGAGTTGTTGCCAGACGGTCTCGATCGCCAGGTTAGAGGCAACATTACCCCCCTGGTGCCCGCCAATGCCATCACACACAATCACCAGGGCACTATCGGGAGCCGTCAGGGGGGTTTGATTCGCAGGAATCGTATGGGTCGTCACAGTGCCACTACTGGGGTAACAGGCATCTTCGTTGCGCTGACGACTGGGTCCCTGATCGGTGAGGGTGGCGATTTGAATCTGGCGGGAGTGCGATCGCCCAACGTTATCCAAAAGGCTATCCAGCTGTTCGAGCAATTGTTCTGAAGTACGAATTTGCCCTTTGATCAGAGTTTGACTGAGCTGAGTCAGTCCGGCTCTAACTGTAGGGTGAGCAGACTCTGCCCACGCCAGCCACATTTGCCCCAAATCAGACAATTGGGGTTGAGCCGCTGATGGGTCTGTCTTGAGTTGTAAAACTCGGACAATTTGCCCTTCAATCCGCAGCAAGTCCGCTGTCAAGAGGGTAGAAACCACATGATCGCTGACAAAGGGTTGCCACAAGTTGGCAATTTGCCAGAGCCAATTAAGTTGACGCAGGGCACTGGCATGGTGCCAATAATCGACCAATAGCGGCAAAACCTGAACTGATACGGACTCCACAGCCTCTTGAGCCGTATCGGCATCTTTCCCGGCATCGCCTGAATTAATCGGAATTTGTAGCGCCGCTTGGCTTAGCAGAAGGATAAAGTTGCCAGCTGTTGATCCCTCGGTTGAGACGAGATCATGGATCTGAGGCACATGCACCTGGTAAGGTGACAACCTTAGATAAGGCACAACGGCTTGCGGTATGTCAATTGGCTCGGTTGAGACTAAACCAGGTTTAGTATCGAGAAAAATGTGTTGCCCTTTGTAGAGGTAGCGGTTTGCCAATAATTCTTCGGGTTGAAAGGTTTCAACGCCCTCTCCCACCGCCCATAGGTAATGTCGTGGCAGCGGTGTACGGCATTTCTGACAAAACCGATTGGTTTCAGGGTTAGGGGTCTGACAGGTGTAGTTAGGGCAGTAAAGCATTGCCTTTGAAGTGCCTGGAGCCGAGGATTAAACAGTCCTATCAGAATAGCTTAGACTCGTAAAACCTCGCCATGCGAGAAAGGTGAGGAAGTCTTAGACGATCGCAAACTATCCTGGTCAAGCCGTATCTAAAGCATGGCTGGAATAGGCTTTGCCGCTTCTACACCATGCCGTTTACAAGCCGCTTGATCTGAAATCATGCAGATGATCAGGGCAACAATGTTTCGAGATTGAAACATAAAGCCAGAGGACTAAGGGTAGAGAGGCACTTTAACTAAGGAATGGGAATTCAATAATTTCGATGATTTGTTGTACGGGCGAACGGCTGTTCGCCCCTGCAAAAGATTTAATACCCAATTTTATTAAATCCACGATCCTAAGTTGAGGATCATGGAGTAATGAATCTGCCCTTCGTTTTGGAGAGCCACAGCTCCGCTGTGGCTCTCCAAAACGCGAAGTTGGATAAAATCCACGATTCTGAGTGGGTAGGTTTAGCCAAAAGACGTCAGACAGAGGCAAAACCAAGGGCGATCGCCTCACCCTGTCTATCACCGGATAGGCTCAAGCTTCGCCGCTGGAGACAACCTGAGGCAAACCCAGGCTATAGTTACGAGCGCGAGTTTTGAGATTGTAAGAAACTTGACCTGTCTGCAAGAGCGATCGGACAAAATGCTCTAGATCAGACCCGATGCGCCGCAAATTGTAGTCCGTCAAATCTGCACCCTCAGAGGCTGCAACTAGCTCATCAAATTTGCGATACACCGCATTCACTGCCTCATCATTCCAGTTCAACTCATTGTCTGGATCGATATCCAGCGTCAGGCGGTCGGTGCTGGGAACTAGCTCATTATTGTCTACTTCGGCAGTGAAGATATGGATATGGCGTGTTGTGGACTTTAACAGCATATTCGTTATCGATCGAGCATAGGGAATTGCTGATATTCTACAAGTTTTTCCGAGGTTCTTAAGGATCCTCAAGCAATTAACCCGTCCGTCTTTTTGAGAGAGCGACGGCTCTGCCGTCGCTCTCTCAAAAAGGATTAGGGATTGGGCGGACAATCGAGATGCCCACCAGCTCGCACGACAAAATCATCAAAGTCCCGATCTTCTTGCGCTGGCTGGACTAACAACGATCCCGTATCATCCCACTGCAACAGCACCCCCCCAGTTGCCAACGCTGGCACGTCGCCATCGAACATGATTCGTGTAGTGCCGCCACTGTTTTGCAGACTTGTCGAGTAGACTACCCCCGCAGATTGACCGTTATAAAACGATTCTAAATAAAAGGCGTAGGGTGTGTTGGCCTGGAACTCAAATTCGGCGAGAGGTTCCGGCACGGTATTACCAGGTGTGCCCAAGAAGTCATCTCGATCGTCTAGCGGTGTGTCATTGGTAAAATCAGATGGCACGTTAACCGGCTGGGTCAGATCAGACGGCTTAATTTCTACAATCAGAGGAGTTCGCTCTCCTGTATTGGTGTTGATCACCCCAAAGGTTGATTGATAGACGCCATTCGATTCTAGAAACTCAAATTCCACCACAGTATCGACATCAAACTGGATGGCATTGTTATTAAACTGATCTCTGGCTTGGGCGGGTGTTACAGTTCCGGCTATCAGAAAGCCGCTTAAAACACTGAGAAAAACGCCTGTCCATTTGGCTTGATGGTTCATACGGCAACGATCCATGGGGAATTTGAATAGCAGAGTATCGGATGACAACGGACATAATTTAGTGTTTGCATGACCAGGGACTTACCAGAGCTGAAAAACGGCACGTCTGACCTGGGCTGCATCTTCATCATTGAGACTATTGAGAAAGGTTCTGGCTTGTTGCATCAAGCTATTGAGGCGATCGCATTCCGCACTGGTGCAAACCTCATTGGTCGCGGGACCCCTGGCAAAACGTCGGGGGGTATCTGAAGTTCCAGCTTGCGAGGCCTGGCAGGCAGCATAGGCATCTTCGAGATCTTGAGACAGCTGTTGGGCAGTGGTAATCGTTGCTTGATCCAGTCCATCCACCGTGTCTTCATCCAACACAATAGGGGAAACAATATCACCCACATTTGTGCCGCTGACATCCGATTGATTGAGCTGGGCAATCAAGTGGGCAGGTGGATTGGCTAACCCCGCCGGGGCATTACCCAACCATCCCAAAACAATGAATGAAGCCCCGGCTAGCAGATACCAAAGAGAGCTTTTTTGAGGGCGTCTCACACTCAGAGCAGAGGCAACCGCACCCTGACTAGCTTTCACATCCGTATGCCGCGCTGGATGAAGGGTTTTCTCGCCAGCATCTGGTTTATTGAGTCTCATCAACGTATTCTCCCAATCGCTCTGGATAGACATATTCAATTCAGGATCTGGACAGGCTTATAGCAATTGAGTAGATGGTTAGGATAGTGGAGGTGTGGGGGCTGCGCCCCCAGCCAGGGGTGGAACCCCTGCACCCCGTTCAACCAGCCTCTCGGCTGCTATAAAAGCGAACACAAAACGCTATCACCGCTTAAAAACGCCATGACATCCCTGCACCTAAGACAAATCGCGCACCATCCCCTGCACCCGTAATATCGCGCACGGCTGGAGTAATGACCAACGGAAAGTCTCGGAATGGTGCGATCGATAACCCCATTGCCAGATCTTGTCCCGTCCACTCGACGATGGCGCTTACAGGGCGGGCAATCCGAACTGCCATGCTGCCAAATACGCCAACCGTGTCATTGTCATCGAACACATCTTCTTCTGTGCGAAACCGCCCCGTACCCACACCTGCGGTCAGGGCAATGCGGCTAAATGGATCGTCTAAATCAGGTGATAGCCGGGCGATGTGGGTGACTGTGCCATAAACAGAGTCTTCAAAATCATTGTCGTCGCCAATGTTGAGAAAGCCTTCCCAACCCACAGCGACACTCCAACCCCCCGAAAACTGTCGATGAAGTTTGCCATTAAACCCACCCGTGCCGAAGTCGCGGTTTGCGCCGAAGCTTGCCATGGTGTAAGAGAGTTGAAAGCCAACAGACTCCTGGGCATCGCCAAAACCAATTCCAACCCCCATGGTGCCGTCATCTTGCTCGCTAAAACGGGTACGTGATTGATAGCTGAAATTGACAAATCCTTCAAAGTTGTCTGCCCCATACCCCGACGGAACGGCAAGGGTAATAGCAGGGGAACCTTCATAAATATCGCCAAACTCTGCTTCGGTTTGGGTTTCGCGATCGCCAATAGTTTGTAGTTCCTGCTGTAGCTCCTGCACATCCGCTTCAGTCGGTGTATCGGTTGTTTGTGCCAACAGCATCGTGGTTTCCTGAGGCGAGAGCGGGACAAACAGGGGGGTGGAATCGGCATCAAGACCTGATTCGGTGGTGGCTGATTCGGTCAATGCGGATTCGGTCAGTGCCGATTCGGTAGCGATCGCCCTTAATGCCATTAAATCTTCGGAAGGAGCTAGCATCTCATCGCCATGATCCAGGCTCTCTGCGGCTGCATCCGTCCCTTGAGATGACGTTAATTCTGTCTGTGTCGCGGTAACCGTGGAGGTCAGAGGAGATGCAATTGTCGAGCTAAATTCTGGTGTAGGGCTGAATTCAGTCGCTGCGTTTGCAGATACAGGTCTGGATTCTAACAACGTCGGGGTTTCGGGTGGAGCGATCGCCCCTACTTCAGACACATCGGATGCATCGGCTGTATCCGTTTGCGGCAGCTCATCGGTTGGATTTGAAGTCGGTAAAGATGCGATCGGTGCTGCTGGAAAAGATACAGTTTCAGAAATAGATGTCAACGGCAGCTTGGACTCAGACGTTGCTACCTGAACGCTAGCAGACTCGACGGTATACGCTTCCGGAGTGACGTTATCCGTAGCCGCTGGGGTGGCGATCGCTCTGGCAGCTGCAATAGTTTCAGACTCCGGTTTTTCTTGAAGAACCGGATGGGATGGTTGATTTCCTTCCTGTTGTGCAGCAAGACTAACCAGTGTACAAAATATTGCCGTTGAAACACACATACATTGCTCCGGATGGATAAAAGCAACTAGCCTATCCGACGACTCAAGCCGGCTGGTTTAACCCAAGTTCAAACAGCTAGGAGTTTAAGTCAGGCTAAACCTGTTGGACACTAACACTTGATACGCCACTTAAGAAAAGACATCAGGATAGTATTTGCTGGCTTAGTAAACTGTATCGAAGCTGTAGCGCAGGCTTTGCGTGATCTTACGGGCAATATGCCCCTCCCACCATTTCACCATCGGTGCAACTAATCCCGTGATAGCATCGTCAGGGTAAGGGGGGGAATGCTGAGCGGTTTTGCTTAGCAAACGCTAGATATGATGACATTTCGTACTTTTCGATGGATCTGGATGGTGGGCGTAGGAACTGCGCTCCTATTCGGCAGCACAAAAGCGATCGCGGCTGAACGAGTCGTGTTGAAATATCGAATTTTTCACGCATCCGTAGCGGTTTCAGACTTGACGGCACTGGCTGAGACGGGAGAAGTCTCATCAAGTTTGCGATCTTATTTGAGGCTTGCCGGACGAAATTCAAACGAATTACAGGACAACCTCAATCGTGATGTTGAAGTAAATCCACGATTGTTAGATCGAATTCTCAACAGCCCTGTGGGTGACGTTGCACTCGATCAAGTAGGGGAAGCGATTCATACACCCTCACGCCAAGCCGATCGTCAGGCATTGAGAGCTGCTATCACATTGTCTGCTCAGGATGATGGACGAATCAAAATGATTGAATTGCTGCAAAACTATCCCACCGAAGAAGTACATGTGGATGGCGATCGCATTGTCTCTGCTTACAATGATTTGCAAGTCCTGCGAGGACGGCTTTCAGATATCACAGATATCTTGGAAGGAATCACCTTTTAGAATCCGACACCATTAAAACCCACATTTTTTTGGGAGAGTGCGGCTCCGCCGCACTCTCCCAATATGGAGTGAGAGCCGCGCAGAGCGCGGCTCCCACTCAACCTTTATCCTAATCAACTAAAAAAATCGATGATGAGGGCGATCGCGAGTCAGATCAGCACAATCATCATCGATTCAGATTTAGGGAGATGCAATTCAATTCAGGAGACCAGTGATATAGAGATGCAGTGCATCATCTATATCCACCATCAACACGTCATCCAGAGGGATTAGATATCAAACTGTGTGACAAGCTGTCTAACTAAATCACGCCAGTTCCTTTGCCGCGATTATCACGCCCATTGCCCAATTTACCTGTTTCGTCTGTGTCGTTAATTTCAGATAATTCTTGAGCGCGATCGCTCTTTTCTTGCGCTTCTTTTTGTCTCAAGTCACCCGGCTCTTCGTAATACATTTCCGGTTCAACAGCGAAGTTATCCACTAACCCTTCTCTATCAACGGTATAGCCTGCTGCTGTGTCAACCTGGTTCTCGTTTTGTGCTTCTGGCACTTGCTTATAGATATCGCCTTCACGCTCTTTCCGGGCAGCTGTTTCAGCCGGAACAATACCACGATCATACGTATCTTGTTCAACTCGTTCGTTACTCATAAAAGCACTCCAGAATCATTACGTTGATTACTCTAATCATGCGAAAAACATAGAGCGATCGCGTCTATCAGACTGAATAAGTTCTGTTGATATGGAATCAACCATGCGGTAGAGAGGGTATCTCGTCAACTCTCTATAGCGATTCTTTTGATTTATAGAAATGACCGATTGCGCCAGCATCTGATCTGCGGACAGGTGCTTTCAAAATTGATTCAGGATCCCTATAGTTTTAGCTTAATCAGGCTTAACCAGTTTTAATGAGTCGATAGTTTTCATTAAGCATAAAATCTTGGAATTCTACGCTGTACTAACAACAGTTCAAACAAATTATGAAACAAGCAAGTTGTAAAAAAATTCCTCTATTCAGAATTGCTATACAGCGATCGCTGTAGGGTTGTAGATCTATTTTTGGACAAGAATCCCGACAGCACAGTTAAAGTACTTACACTCCAGGAATTACCTACAAAATAGAGCCTTGCTGCGTGGCAGCAAGGCTCCAAAAGCATTTAGACTTTAGCTAAACTGACTAAGTCGGACTCTAGCTAAACTGACAGATTAGTCAATTGCTTTCTTGACTTTGTCTTTGGCGTTTTCGACGTTGTGACGAACCTTAGACTCAGCCTGTTTAGCCTGACCTTCAGCCTGATCTTCAGGATCACCAGTCACGTTGCCAACGGCTTCTTGAACTTTACCTTCTACGTTTTTAGCAGTTGCCTTGGCACGATCTTCAATACTCATAAATTCCTCCTAAACTGTTACTTAAAGAGTGTAATCTGCTGCTGTGAACCGATTACTTTTTAACAATAGCAAGAGCAATTTTGGAATGAAATCTACTGTAAGACAGATCCTGTTGACTCACGCTATTGCTCGTAAACAAATAAGAAAAGGCATCTCTTATAGCCTGACAAATTAAGGATCATAGACTAATTAAGACCCTAATAAGGATAACTGAAATAACGTTTTTGGAAGGGTACGGACGGAACCACACTCTCTCCCCCAAAATATGGTTCCTAATGTTGTACGGATCCTTAATCTCTAGTTTTATTTGATAGAGCCTTGCTCTCTTACACAGAATCATGATTTTATTCAGTTCACGCTCAAAACAGAACCAAATGATGGGGTTTGCATGAACAAAACCCGGACGTTTATTGCATCAGCCCAGAGCATCAATTCCGGCAATATCATTTAATTTCTACAAGATTTTTTTGAAAAAACCTGCTAGTACTAACCCGTATTCGGCGATTAGAAGTTCCCTATCGAATCGGAACTGAGGTGCCAACTCAATCCAATTTATTCGTCTTAATAGTGGTATTTACGTAATCATCAGGTATTACATAGACTTGGTTCACGCAACAGAAAAGCATGAACATTTGAGGACTGCGATTCATCTTAAGAGGTAGAGAAGATGTTACCTCAGGGAGGAAGCATTCAGGTAGTTTTGTTGCTTACTATACTGAGGAGTCCAGTGTTATAAAGAACCTGCTTTATCTCATTAGAAATCTCATTGAGATAGATGATGAGACAAACAGCGATCCACTGGCACGGTTCTTTTTTCAATCCTGTTTTTGTAGCGTTCTCTATAAGATCATGTCTAACCCCAATAAAGACAAATTCCAACAAACCATTAATACTCGGAAAGCTACTCCCGACGAGATCGCGTACCGCAATGGCTATACCCGTGGGCGCAACTCAGATCGGAAATTGGCTTACACAACACCCATCGTTCGTAACACTGACAACACGGCTAATGGCGTTTTATTAGGGATTCTACTAGCGTCGCTGGTTGGCATTATTACCGCTGCATTCTTCATTCTGACAAAACAAGAGCAACCGGAAGTAGTAGACACACCACTACCCCAGAGCGTTCAACCTAACGTAGTGCAACCTCAGCCTGTGCAGCGAGAAACAACAGTGATAGAAAGGACAACCGATCGCGTTCAAGAAGTTGCTCCGGCTACACCTCCCGATGTTCGAATCACGGTGCCCGTTACACAACCGTCGGCAACGGCTAACCCCAGCCCATCACCCGTTGCCCCCAGTCAAACGACCCCTCCAGAGATTAACTCTCAGCCTTCAGTCCAAAATACTCAACCCCAAACGAATGTGACCCCCACCCCCAGCGGATCTAACCAAAACACAACCCAAAATACAACGGGTCAGGAATGAAGAACGAGTCCATAACGAAACGAGCGTTGGTAGCGAGAGGACGGGGTGTGAGATCATCATGCCCTATCCTCTCGCTTAGAATCGTGGATTTAATAAAACCGGACGTTTATGTTTGGCAGCGCGGCTCCGCCGTGCTGCCAAACATAAACGTCCGGTTTTTAATTAATTTTAGTTAGTTCAGAGAGAATAAGTTGGCTTGAAGCAATCGTGATCTTTATTCGTAAATTAATTCGTAAATCAAGTTGTAAATACTATTGTTAACCATGCAATTCACCCGTTTTATTGGTCTGATCGTAGTTGGTATTTTTATTGCTGTTAGTAGTGTATTTATTACGTTATATTTGCAAGGTGCTTTTCGATCTAAAGTACGGTATCGACTGCGGAACTTACCTCGCCCTGATGCAGATGGATTTGCGTGTTTTGCCGCCAGCCTTTCCGACTCATTTTTGACATCTGGAAAACCGATTGGGTTTTGGCTAGGTGCAGAGCAAATTTTCAGTGCCCGCTTAGACTTCATTCGCACGGCACAAGAGAGCATCTGGTTTGAAACATTTTGGATGACGCCAGGGAAAAGAACACAAGAGTTTGCCCAAGCGATCGCCGAGCGAGCAAAAGCAGGGGTGACAGTGCAACTATTGGTCGATCATCACGGCACTGACACAATGCCATCTGACTATTGGCAATGCCTAAGAGAGGTAGGCGTTGAAGTTCGGTTTTTTAACCCATTTAGCTGGCGATCGCCTCTCGATTATCTCAATCGCACCCACCGAAAATTATTGATTATTGATGGGAAAAAAGTATTGATTGGTGGGGCAGGGGTGTCAGATATGTGGGATGGCATGAAAGCAGTGGGCAATCAGACACCCTGGTTTGACTTTGAAGTAGCCTTTCAGGGTGCCGTGGTGACACGGCTAGAAGGTATCTTTTTACAGCATTGGTTAGATACCGGAGGAACCGTCGATTCAGAGGAGATGGTTACCGTTCCAGATAGCTCCGCAGATGACTCGACCGTGTTGGTTACAGCGGGAGAAGACCCTACTCACCGTGATTCTGATATCCGAGCTTTCTTTCTCAGCCTGATTTATGCGGCACGGCAGCGCATCTGGATTGCCAGCCCGTATCTATTACCCAACAGCGACTCTCGCCGAGCCTTATTATTGGCAAAACAGCGGGGGGTTGATGTTCGGATTGTAACCATGGGTGCTTGCAACGATAAGCCCTATGTCTATTACACATCTCGCGAACTATATGGCGATTTATTGACCACCGGCGTTCAGCTCTATGAGTATCAGCCCAGTATGCTACATGCAAAGTTGATTTTGCTTGATGACCAATGGGTAAGTCTGGGCAGTGCCAACTTTGACCCGCGCAGTTTCTTCCATAATGATGAACTCAATCTTTCTAGCAATGAGCCAGAACTATTGCAAAAAGTAGACTCTGTTTTTCAGCTTGCCTTTTCTCGAAGCCGATTGGTCAAGTTGCAAGAGTGGCAGCAGCGATCGCTGTGGCAACGGCTCGCTGGAAGAATTGGGTTACTATTTCGACAGCAATTCTAAATGTTTGAGAGAGCGACGGCGAAGCCGTCGCTCTCTCAAACATTTATTAGAACTGAGATTGGATTAAATTTTTGATAGTTAAGATTGCAATCGACAATCGGGAAACTTGCCCAGCTTATTTGCCTCAACGATGGTATTACGGCATTCCAGCAGACCCGTTCCAGTTTTACGCGAAAGCTCTTTGAGGTTGATCAACGGGTGACTCTCTTGAGGCGCTTTCAAGTAAAGTTCGTAGGCTACCTCCAATATTTTGGAGTCGAGCATTAGGGGCTTAACGGTAGCTTGCAACAACTCAAACATAATGATCCGTCCGCTTCAACGTAGTAAACAAAGGCTGTGAATAAAGGTGTAGGGGTGAAACCTTATGGGAGACAAAACCCAATTTGCCTTCTATATCCTTCAGTTAAATAAAGGTTTAATTGGATTGACTAGTACGCCAAATCAAACATCTTGGAGGGGGTTGAAGAACTGTGTTTCCTCTTAGAGGCATAGCCCCCAACCCCTATGTTGCGAAGTATGGTGTTTGCACCCTGGTTGGCTAAAACTAAGGATCGTGGATTAAATAAGATCGAATATTGAGTCGTTTGGAGGGGCGAACGGCCGTTCGCCCCTCCAACACATCACCGGAGTTATTTAATTCCCATTCCTAAGTTTTTAGACCGTGAGTTTGGCTTTAGACCAAACGCCCTGCTCATCTTCGTCATACTGTTGACGAATGGTTTCCCAGGCAGCTTGTTCAGCTTTCATTTCATCCTTCGTTTCAGTCAACACAGCGTTATACCGCTGAATGAAAGTTTGCTGAGCTTCTTCTGATAAATGGGTGCGCACTTCTGGCGACAAATCTTCAGGGTTCTGGCACTGCCCACCGCAGGGACGAGGCAGAGTCTGATCGCTGGTATGGCTTTCCTGACCACCAGCGCTTTCCATTAACAGTTTGATTTCACCCGTGCGATCGCTTGGGACTTCTACCATTACCAAAAATTCGCCTGCCTGCAAGCGCGTTTGATACACCGCTGCTTTGTCTTGAGGCATTCCCAAGGCTGCCAATACAGAGACTAAACCCGCGCCTGCACTGCCTGCGATCGCCCCACCTGTTGCACCCAATAGCACAGCTCCAATCGGTCCAGCTGCCACTACAGGTCCTACAAAGGGAATAAACAGCACACCAACGCCAGTCAGTAAGCTGAGAAACGATCCAAACAGGGAACCAAACACGGCACCCGTCCGTAGTCCGCCCAAAATCACATCTTTCTTGGTAATGAACCCTGCAATTCGGGTTTGCGACTCAAAGTTGCGTCCCATGACCGAGATATGTTCTCTAGAGACACCCCGATCAAGTAAGCGTCGAATGACTTGATCAATCTGTTCTTGCTGTTGAAATACTGCTGACACCGTGCGTTCTGCTTTGTAATCAGACATGTTTCATCCTCCTGCTGCGAAAACTACTGATATCAAATCCGGTCAATTGTGGGCGATTGTTAGGGATAAAGCTACGTCGTTTGAACATCATGTCGCTGCTATCGTTGCGATCGGATTACGACCATAGGTTTGCTATGGGTTAGGTACTACCCAAGTCCTCGTGCAACGACTGCGATCGCTATGGTTTGCTGCGTCCTCAAAATTGGAAGTTGGGGCGGTTCGCTAGGACGTGGGCTAGAGTTATACCAGTTGGAATTGAGAGCATGACAGATCTCTGTACGGGCTTGACAGTGCCAAGCCCCGCCTGAACTTCGATGTGCCCAAAAAACCGTTTGATTGGTAGTAGATCATGTGTGTGTACGCGGTAGCCTAAACCTGACAGAGCGATCGATCTGTAACGCTTGTTGAGGGAGCGTCGCTCCCTCAACAAGAGCTGGGGTTTATTCAATCCCCCAGTCTGAACCGCAGGTTTTCTACGCTCCCGCTACGGCTGCTCCTGCCAACTCGCCCAATCTGCCATTCGACTCAATGGCGTCGCCTTGTACAAACGAGCGCAACATCCAGGCAATTTCTTCGTGCTCTTCCATCAAGCCTGTCAAAAAGTCTGCGGTTCCCTGATCGTGAAACTGCTCGCTACAAGCGTCGATGTGGTCGCGTAAGTTACGTACAGCTTGTTCGTGGTCATCGCCCAACAACTGCACCATCTGAGTAGTCGTAGGCACATCTCCCGGATGCTCTTTAAGCGACGCGAGTTTCAAAAATCCTTCCATAGTGCCGAGGGGATAGCCACCCAATGCCCGCACCCGCTCTGCATACGCATCAATATTTTCAGTTAACTGTTGGTAATGCTTTTCAAACAGTTGATGCAACGTCAAAAACTGAGGTCCCACTACATCCCAGTGACATTTCTTAGTCTTGACCAGCAATACATAGGCATCCGCCAAATCTTGATTGAGCAGATCAATCACGCCCTGCCGCTGTTCATCCGTTAAACCAATATTGATCTTACGCATTTCTCATCACTCGTAACTCTATACCTATACAAAACTACAGAGTTACGTGATTTGAAACATCAATCGGGCGAAGGATTATCCCACAATAAAGCCTTTGGATAGACTTCTATCAAACGAAAGATAGAGACAATTATTGACCCTTCTTCAGGCGTAGTCACTGAGTATGACATCAAGGGTGAGGCGACCCATCTAAAATTCTACAGGCGTAGATTTCTATCTAAAAAATGTAAATTTTATTCGCATGAATGCTACGGATTGATATTTCTCAGCTAGGGTATGAGGTAAGGCATTTCGATTTTTTTTAGAAGATAAGCTCTACTTTAAATCTATCCAGAAAGTGATTAAAAGCGTTGATTGATTGCACAGTTTGGGCACACTAAATGAACGCTTTGGATAGGCTTTTAACCCACTGCATTAACCAATTGTTGAACTGTTATTGCACCCAAAAGCTCGCTTTTAGGTGCAATAACAGCTTCCAGAATCAGCAACACCTTTAATTGTGAGGTAGCGAGATGTATGGATAGGGTTGCAATATCGGAATTTCTCGATATAATGATGTTATGGATACGAAGGATGTTTTCAAAGTACTTGCCAATGACACTCGGTTGCAAATCCTTCACTGGCTGAAAGAACCGGATGTAGAGTTTCCCCCTCAAGACGTCGATGTGCATACCGTCGGTGTGTGCGTCGGGGATATTCAGAAAAAGGCAGGCTTGGCGCAATCCACCGTATCTCACTATCTCTCAATGCTAGAACATGCTGGACTAATCATTTCAACCCGTCGGGGACATTGGACGTATTATCGGCGCAATGAAAAGGCTTTTTTCGAACTGGCTAAGCTCTTGGTCAACGATTTATAAGCCGTCACCAGTCGATATTCTAAATATCGGTTTTTATCGATGCTTAACCCAGTGGTGATTGGCATGAACAGGATTTGAGAATGAGGTTTAGATATCAATATGAGGGTTATGCCACTAACGGGCTGTGACCAGTATCCAGGCTTAGCGATGCGAAGCCTTTATTAAAACTAAATAGGCATGGGATGAACGTATTTTTCGGGAATAGAGAGTATTTTTCAGGAATAACTGAATATTGACTGATGAAGTTACTGTCTTGAAGGTGCGATCGCATATTGAAAGTATTGAACTGATCTTGCTAACTAGACCAATTCCGTATATTTGAGAGGATTTAAAAATGCTAGTGAGTGGGCTCTTACTAATGCTGTTTGGAGTTGGAATTTTTTGGTTAACTACAAAAATTCGTGAAGAAGTATATGTAATTGGGCTCGGTCTGCTCGGATTGATCGCCGTTATCTGGGGGTTTGCGATCGCCCCAGGTCCAGCTCAACTTGCAATTGAAGGTCTTTTGCTGGTGTTCTATAAGATCTACACATCCAGACTAAAGCAGCGTTACGCCAAATCTAATTGCTAAATCTAAGCTGTAATCTTGCTTGAAAAGCGGAGGGTTTCTTACAGAAACCCTCCGCTTTTTGCTGGTTATGGATGAAGCGATCGCTTTCATAGTTTAAGTTCCTGGAAGTTGCTTACGGTTGCGATCATAGATTTCGTAAAGTCTTTTGCCAACTTCGAGCGGGATACCTGCGGGAGGACAGATGATCTTGACCCCTTCGACTCCGCCTGCAAACAGGATGCTAAAGATATCTTGCCAGCGTTGCCAGTTTTGAGGATTGTTGTGGGGCATTTTATCAAAGCCATTAAGCAAGACTTTAAAGATTTCTGCGTCCGGTTTATTGGGGTATTTGGCATGCAATTCCGTCAGGAGTTGGGCGAGCTGTTGTATGGCTTCAGTGTTAGCTTTTGGGGCATAGTTATGCTGAATACCAATTTGATCGCCTTCGATGTAGGTATCGACTTGCTCAAAGATTTGGACTTTTTGGGCGTTGGGGAAGGCGTTATCGTATTTTCCTGGCATGGGTAAAAGTCTCTGGGAGGGAGGAATTATTCTTGATCTTCTTCGAGTTGTTGCTGGAGAATGTTGGGAACGTTCCGGGAGCCTTGAAAAACGTGCATGATGTCGATGATGTCCTCTTGGATTTGATAGTAAATCAAGTAATTTTTGAAGCCTTTGACGGGGAATTGGCGGACTTGAGTGAGTCTGGGGTGGGTGAAGCCACTGAACCGACCAATGCCCGGTAGTTTTGCAATCTGCTGAAAGGTGGCTTCGACGGCGTACAGGAATCTGTCGCCTGCGTCGAGATTGTCTTGGCTAATGTAGGTGGCAATGTCGATCAAGTCTTGGATAACGACTGCACGTTTGATCAGTTTAGGCATCGGGATTGGCTTGACTGACGTTTTGGCGAACAGTGGCGCGGATGTGTTGCCAATCGGCTTGGGTCATGGGGGTGGCGGGGGAGTCGAGGGCTTCGAGCAATTTAGTTTCTAGCTGGGCTTTGTAGGTGAGGTCGGCTTGGACAAGAGCTTGGATGTAGTCGTTGATGGTGGGATATTCCCCAGCGGTGATTTGAGCTTCGAGGTAGGGAGCCAGGTTTTCGGGAATTTCAAAGTGGGTGGTGATTTGCATGGTGGGTGCCTCCGTTAGGTTGTTTTGAGTGTAGCGGATGGATTGTAGAGGTTAAGAAGGTAGGTCTTGGGATGGGGATGCGTGGTAGTTTTGGACGTGTTCAAAGATTTTGACTTCAATGGCGTTGGGAAATTGGTTGATTGTGGAGGGGTTACTGCTAGTTTGGCTGGCAGGGGTATCGCATTTCTGTGCTGCTAGATGGGCTTGATAGATTTCGTAGTTGTAGAACTTATAACGCTCTTGAATTCCCTTAATTGTAGGGAAATAGAAAGTATCTCTTGCTGTATTTTTTCTCAGCCAGAAATAGGAAATATGTTCTGGTTTTCCTAAGTCAGCTAGTGCCTCAAACAACTCACGTCGCACACTATCATCAATCTCTTTTTCAGCTATTTCTATAAGATCACAGATCTTAACGTTATTGTTTTGTCTCGATGATAGCGATTTTGCAGCTTCAAATCGAACCGAGCTATCGACATCTCTCAGCATTTCAAACAATCTTACTGTTGCTTCTTTAGTAGCAATAAAATCTAGAATGCGTGCAAAATAATAACGAATTTGAGAATCAAATTCTAGTAAGTCTAAATCTTCTAGTAGATCAATAAAGATTCGTATACTGGAATCACAAAAATCACTCGCTGCTAAATTGTTGAAAATTTGCAAAATTCTTGACAGACGATCTGCCAAATATTTATCTTTGCAATAATCTTCTAAACATAGATAATCCATTAAATATTCTTGAAAATCGGAAGTTGCATTGCTTAACGAATCGGCTACTAAGTATTCAGATAAATCCTCCACGATTTTCAAACTCTCTAAATGATTCTGTATGTGTTTCAATATTTCTTTGATGCTATAGCTATTAATAACTTGAGGATCAGCTAAACTATGTAACGCTAATGCAACTTCTTCAGTAATATCAAACTCTGATTGTTTGAGGGTTTCAATGAGCTTGTCAGATGCATCTGGAGAACTAGTAATTTTCAATAATTCAACTCTAGCAAAACTGTTTACTTGGTAAGAATTGACTTGATCAACTGCTTTACGTTGCAGATGTTTTTGTGCAGAACCAATTAGCCGTGCTCCTAACATCAAATCTACATCCAATGCTTGTTTCACTAGATTGAGTGCGATCGCCTCACCACTCATAAGTCCAAGCATCAATGCGATCGGTTCTGTCCACTTTAGGTAGTTGAGATACTGTTTCTGAAAATGGGTGTAATCTTCTCCATCTTCTTTTTCAAGCCATCCTGCATGTTGCCTCAGTCGAGTTAGTAAGTACTCAGCAGCGTAATATTCCTGAATCAATTGGTGGCGAAACTCGATTTGATCGGTGGTTCGATTTTGCAATAGATGATATTTGAGCAGGTCATCTAAAATATCTTGGACTGGAAATGGCTCGTTGCAAAAAATTTGGCTTAATTCTTGCTCGGCTTCATCTCGATGAAGCACTACTCGAAAGTCAACAGACGTTTTTCCCTGCATCATGGTAGAGGCTAAAGCTTGAAGGGCTTTTTTCCACAGACGGCGATCTGTTAGTGGTTTAACGTCTCCCTTCAAGGCTGCGACTTCGTGCTGCCGCACACTACTGTCTTCATAGGTGCGAGTAAAAACTTGAAATATGCCACCCAAATTATTGGGTAGTTGCTGTATGGGCGATTGCTTAAAGACTTCACATAGCATCCACAGCAACAGCGGCGTTTGCCCAAACTCCCGCAACCGATCCTTGAGTTGCCGCAGCATCGCCTCCGCCTGCTCTGGCACATAAGCGTGAATAAACGCTTGCATCTGCGCTTCGGTCAGCGGTTTCATTTCCAGCTTGCGCTCAATCCCCAAGTCTCCCCCCAAGCTCAAATCCCGCGTCGTGAAGATCATCGCCACATTGGGATGGTCACGCCGAAATGTAGAGAGTTGGGTACGCGCCTCCTCTGAGGGCAATTCATTCACCCCATCAAACAGAAGGAGCGATTGGTTCAACACGGATTCCAGTTGGTCGGAGGCAACCACAAGAGCATGGCGCTTCAATGCATTGACGATCAACTGGGCGATCGATCCTTGCCAATAGCGCAATTCCACCAAGATGGGGATGTGCAGCGATTGGGCTGAGACCTTGGAAGAGGCTGAGACCTCGGAGGTTTCAAAAACCTCCGAGGTCTGGGTTAAGATCTGAGAATGTGCCTCTTCTAATATCAGCCGCGCCAACGCCGTAGACTTGCCCGAACCCGATCGCCCCACCAGCAGCACAGGCTCCGGCTTTTCCCCCAGGGCATACTTCCGCAACCCGTCCAATACCGAAAATCGTTCAACTTTCTCGTACTGCTGCTGTTCTCGCTCTGGCTTTGGCACCGTTTGCACCATCAGCCCAAAGTCAAAAATCGGGGCTGATTCTTGGGTCTGGCGTTGCTTGCCTTCCGCATCGGTCAGCGTGTAATACTGCCACCACTTTTTATAGGTGGCAGTAAGCGATCGCAAATAGGGCTGAAAGTCGATGTTCAAATCCAATGGCTGAACCATCTCGCAACGAGTCTCTAGCTCAGTGAAAGCTCTCTCATCTGTTATAGCTTGAGATCAATGGCTGCCTAAAATTCAAACTCTGGATGCAGCTAAATTTGAGGTGCGATCGCCTCTTCACGATTTAACTCTGCGCAATGTAGCTCTTGGGGTATGGTTTGCGGCAATGATTCTCCGGGCAGGTCTTCTTGTCGAACCCGTTGTAAATTAACGGCACAGGCTTTGAGTTCCGGCTGGCGTGAATCGGGGCAGCTTGCAGGATGGGTCAGCGCATTGGCTTCTGCCTGATCTGCCCAGAGGCTACCCCAGTGCATTGGTACAAAGACGGTACCGGGGGCGATCGCCTTGGTAACTTTGGCAGGAAATCGGGCGAACCCTCGCCGCGATCGCACATCTACGCGATCGCCCTCTTGAATGCCCAGTTTCTCTGCATCGCGCGGATGAATTTCGATAAAGGGGTCGGGGTGCATCTGCCGAATTTTGGGAATGCGTCCAGTTCGGGTCTGGGTATGCCAGTGCCCGTAGAGCCGACCTGTGGTTAACACCAGTGGATACGCCGGATCGGGAGGTTCAGCTAAGCCTTTAGAATGGTATGCCCCAAATTTTGCCCGACCATCACCTGTAGGAAACCGAAGGTTGGTATACAGACGCGAGGAGGATGGGGAGTTTTTAGGTTGAAAGCTTAAGGTCTGAGTTGAAACGGCTTCAGTGTTTTCTAACTTTTCTAACGGAGAGTGTTCCTCCGGGCAGGGCCATTGCAAAGGACCGTCGGTGAGCAAGCGATCGTGGCTGATGCCGCTCATATCACAGGGGCGACCCCGCGTCAGTTGGACAAACTCCGCATGGACTTCAGCCGCTGTTGTAAAGCTAAATTGTGCCTCAAATCCCAACCGGCGTCCCACTTCAGCAAAAATCATCCAGTCTGCTTTGGCTTCTCCGGGCGGGTCACGAAACTGCGGGCACAGCGTTACCCGTCGCTCTGAGTTGGTCATCGTGCCGGGTGCTTCGCTCCATTGGGCAGCAGGCAACAGCAGATGGGCATAGGCAGATGTTTCGGTGGGATAGTATGCCTCTTGATAAATGGTGAAGGGCGATCGCCGCAATGCGTTTTTTACTCGCTCGACATCCGGCAGGCTGACAACGGGATTGGTCGCTGCAATCCACAACAACTGGACTTCGCCGGTTTCTAGTCCGGTGATCATCTCCCAAATTGAACGGCCTGGTTCTGGAGAAATTTGACCGGGTGCTAAGCCCCAAGCCTGCTCGACATCGGCACGATGCTGTGGATTTTTGATCGATCGATAGCCCGGAAGCAGATGAGACAAACCTCCCGCTTCTCGTCCGCCCATGGCATTGGGCTGTCCGGTCAGAGAAAAGGGACCTGTGCCCGGTTTGCCAATATTGCCAGTCATCAGATGCAGGTTGATCAGCGTCCGAACCTTGGCGGTGCCTTCAGACGATTGGTTCATGCCCATCGACCACAGCGATAACACTCGCTTTGACTCACCCCAATAGCGCGCCGCTTTTTCTAGATCATCTAAGCGAATGCCACATTGACGAGCCACTAACTCGGGCGGATAGTGGCGGATCACTTCTGCATAGGTGGAAAACCCTGCTGTACACTCTTCGATAAAGGGCACATCGAGCAACCCCCAGCGCATCAGCAAGTGGGCAATGCCATTGAGCAAATCAATATCGGTGCCGGGACGAATTGCCAGATGCAGATCGGCAGCTTGGGCAGTTTGGGTCTGGCGTGGATCGACTACAACCAGTTTGACGTGGGCATTTTGCTTGTGATATTTGCGCAGACGATTGAAAACAATCGGATGACATTCGGCAGTATTGGTGCCAATCAGAAAGGCGCAGTCGGTCAGCTCTAAATCGTCATAACAGCAGGGAGGTCCATCTGAACCCAGGCTTTGGATATAACCCGATACCGCAGACGACATACACAGTCGAGAATTGGCATCAAAGTGATTGGTGCCCAGACAGCCTTTCATCAGCTTCTGGGCAACGTAATAGTCTTCGGTATTGAATTGCCCGGAACCATACATACATAGGGCATCTACGCCCTGATTCTGTCGTACGGTTTGGATTTCGTGAACAATCCGATCCAATGCCTCGTCCCAGGTGATTTGTTCAAACGGACGATCTAACGACTCGCGCAGCATCGGATGCAATAACCGATCTTTATGCAATGACTCCGTCACAGTGGCACCTTTGACACACACCATTCCCTGGCTAGAGGGATGACTGCGATCGCCTCTGACTTGCCAGATGGGGTTGCCATTGCTATCCCGATGCACCGTCTTACCGGGTAGAGCAGGCGGTAAGACTTCTAAACCACACCCCACACCACAATAAGGGCATAGGGTTTTAATAGGAGCCGTCATAAATTATTTGTCGATTATTCGTCGTCGTGGGCAAAACGTCGATAGAGGAAGTCGAGCGCATAGTTGCGTAGCTCATAAAATTTTGGATCTTCCATAATCCGGCTACGGTTACGCGGACGTTCAAACGGAATATCGAGAATTTCGCCAATGCGAGCAGCAGGCCCGTTGGTCATCATTACCAGGCGATCGGCTAAAAACAAGGCTTCATCGATGTCATGGGTGATCATCAACACGGTGCATCGATGGTCGCGCCAGATTTTCAGGAGTTCTTCCTGAAGTTCTTCTTTAGTGATGGCATCGAGTGCGCCAAAGGGTTCGTCTAAAATTAGCACCTGGGGACGAATCGATAAGGCACGAGCGATCGCCACCCGCTGCTTCATCCCACCCGACAGTTGATGCGGACGCTTATTGGCTGCCTCTGTTAAACCGACTAGCTCTAAATGCTCTTTGGCGATCGCCACTTTTTGCGCCTTCGGTTTTTTAGGAAACGCGGCATTGATCGCCAGATACACGTTTTCAAATGCGGTTTTCCAGGGTAACAATGAGTAGTTTTGGAACACCACCATCCGATCCGGGCCCGGTTGGGTAATCCGCTTATCCTGGAGGCGAACTTCACCCATCGTAGGTTTGTTGAATCCAGACACCATATTCAACAGCGTTGTTTTACCACACCCAGAGTGTCCGATAAAACAGACAAATTCACCCTCGTTGATGGTTAAGTCAACACCGTCCAGCACGGGGAAGGGTCCCTGAGCAGTCGGGTAAACCTTCGTCACATTGTCGATCACCAAAAATGGATTGGACTTCACCTCAGGCGTGAGTTGAAGCGATTGACTGTCGAGTGTTTGCATAGGTCTAGGAGAATAAGGGTCAGAGGTCATGTGAGGTAGAGGCAGATGAAAGGAAGCAGCGAACGATTGCCTTAAAACGTTTTAGCGGGAGCAGCGTCGATCATGACCTCTTCGATTTGAATATCGCGGCAGATGCTCAGACGCTTGAGATAACCGACGGGGTCATCGGGATCAAAAATCATGCCGTCAAATAAAGCAAAGGGTCTCAGGGGAGAAGGTTCGGTATCTAATAACCCCAGTTGACGGGCGGCTTCACCATACAAATCAATGCGCCGTACCCGTTCCACAATATCCAGCCAATTTTTCGGGAATGGGGTCATTCCCCAACGGGCAAACTGGGTCAGCATCCACAGCATTTCAGCCCGAGTAAACAGGTTAGATTGCCCTACATAAAACTGGTTAAAGCGCAGCAATTGTTCGGGTTCCTGAGTCGTGCCATAGCTGTAAGGATCCAGGAAACCCGGCCCGACCGATGCTCGGTCGGATCCGACGTATTCGGGTTGACACAGGATGTCTAAGATCTCCAGGCGATTACGGCGATCGTCGCAATATTCGCAGGCTTCGATCAATGCCTTCATCAGAGCGATGTAGGTTTGAGGATATTGGTTAACCCACTCTTCCCGCACACCCAAAACTTTTTCAGGATGTCCATTCCACAAATCCAGGTCGGTCTTAATCACAAAGCCCAGATCGTCGTTGACGGCGCGGGAGTTCCAGGGTTCACCAACACAGTAGCCGTCGATATTCCCCGCTTTCAAGTTCGAGACCATCTGAGGGGGCGGAATCATCGCTAACGTGACATCCTTGTCGGGGTCAATGCCACCCGATGCCAGCCAGTAGCGCAAGATCAGGTTATGCATCGACGTCGGATGCACCATTCCCAGGGTATGAATCTTGTCAGATGTGTGATCCAGGACGGCTTTGAAGTCTTCGATTGTTTGAACGCCCGCTTCATAGAGGCGTTTGCTAAAGGTAATCGCATTGCCATTACGACTGAGCACCATGGAGCTAACCATGGGGATGGGGACTTTGCCATCGGCACCCATCGTCATTGCCAGGGGCATTCCAGCCACCATCAGCGCGGCATCCAGCCGGTCATTGGCAACACCTTCTGCGATCGCCTTCCAGTTAGGTTCACGGCTCAGCGTCACTTGCTCTAAGCCATATTTTTGGAAGAATCCTTTTTCTTTAGCCACCACCAGTGGGGCGCAGTCCGTCAACGGAATAAAGCCAATATCGAGGTTGACTTTTTCCAAGCCATGACGGGCGATCGCCGCCTGGGGCACAGTTTGTTTGCGACGAGCCACACGCTTTTGCTGGTTCAGGAAATAAATCATCTCATTCCGCAAACTGTAGTAGTTGGGATGATTGACCACTTCCATGCGCTTGCGAGGGCGCGGAATCGATACATCTAAAATCTGACCAATTTGCGCTTCTGGACCATTGGTCAACATCACAATCCGATCGGACAAGAGCAACGCTTCATCAACGTCATGGGTCACCATGACACAGGTGACCTGACTTTCCTGACAGATCTGCATCAGTTGCTCTTGTAGATTACCCCGCGTCAAGGCATCTAATGCGCCAAACGGTTCGTCTAACAATAGCAATTTAGGACGCAGGGCTAAGGCACGAGCGATCGCCACCCGTTGCTTCATTCCACCCGATAACTCTGCGGGATATTTATCGCGCGCAGGACGTAACCCAACCAGATCTAAATGGTGTTCGATGACGCTACGACGCTCACTCTTGGGCAGCTTTTTCATCACCGAATTGACAGCCAGTGAGATGTTTTCGTAAACCGTCTTCCAGGGCAGCAGCGAGTAGTTTTGAAACACCACCATGCGATCGGGTCCGGGCTTGGTCACCTCGCGACCTTCCAAGATCACACCCCCTGTGGATGCCCGATCTAACCCAGCGATAATATTCAACAGCGTGGACTTACCACAGCCAGAGTGACCGATGAGCGTAATAAATTCGCCTTGCTGAATCGACAGGTCAATGTTCTTTAAGGCAATGTAGCGATCGCCATTGGGTAACGGAAAAACCTTATCAACGTGGTCAATATCTACGAAGGTCAGCATGTTAAAGATGAGGGATTAGGGTTAGGGATCGGGGAAATGGGCAGAGAGGAGGAATTGGGAAGATGAGGAGGTTTCGTAGAGCCGCGATGAATCGCGGCTCTACCAGAATTCATTTCCCTAATTTCTTGCCCCTATTTTTGTTCGCCAGGTACAACCCAACTACCAATAAAGACAACGAGCTTATCGAGCAATAAACCGACGACACCGACGTAAATCAGTGCCAAAATAATCTCGCTAATCAAAGAGCTATTCCAGGCGTCCCAGATAAAGAAACCGATACCCACACCACCAATCAACATTTCTGCTGCAACGATCGCCAACCAAGACAGACCAATGCCAATCCGCAATCCGGTAAACACATAGGGAACCGTTGCTGGCATTAAGACGTTGGTGAAATATTCAAAGCGTGATAGCCGTAACACTTTGGCGACGTTTTTATAATCTTGCGGAACCTGATGAACTCCAACCGCAGTATTGATGATGACGGGCCAAATTGCTGTGATGAAAATAACGAAAATGGCAGAAGGTTCACTATCTCGAAATGCGGCTAGAGAAATCGGCAACCAGGCCAGCGGGGGAACCGTTCGGAGAACCTGAAAAATCGGATCAATGGCGTCGTAGATCAGCGTACTGGTGCCAATCAACATCCCCAGCGCAATGCCAACAATGGCAGCCAGTGAAAACCCGATCGCAACCCGCTTTAAGCTCGCCAGGATTTGCCAAAACAAACCGACATCTGTACCACCGTTGTCAAAGAAAGGATTAATAATCAAGTCCCAGGTTTCATTAATCACGGTCAGAGGGGCTGGCAGTCTAGGGTCTGAACCCATGCAGAGAATTTGCCAGATCGCCAAAAAACCTAAGAGAGCGATCGCCGACGTAGCAAATTTAGGTGCATTCTTTTTCAGATTTACGAGGGTCTGAATCAAAAAAGTCGAAGCTGAAGAGCGACGGGGTGAGATAGCGGTCATAGCTGGATTGCCTGCGTTCTAGTACATCATAGGGAAGGGAATGGAGGTACAAAACCCGCACTGGAGTAGTGCCCCCCAAACCCCGATTAAGGCAAGGAAAGAGGAAAAGCATCGATGCCGTGCACCAGCAATCGATGCTCAGATCTAGGGATTAGAGAGCTGTAATTGCCAGAGACTTGAGATATTCGTTGGGATTTTCAGGATCAAACGTCTTGCCATCAAAGAAGGTTTCCACGCCGCGTGAGGTGCTGGCAGGAATGGCAGACTCCTGACCGATCGCTTTCGCAGCTGCTTGCCAGATGTCTTCGCGGTTCACCTGATCAACCAGTGCCTTTGTATCGGTATCGGGTGCAAAGTAGCCCCAACGAATGTCTTCGGTCAGGAACCACAAGTCATGGCTCTTAAAGGGATAGGAGGCACTATCTGTCCAATATTTCTGCATCAAAGACGTGTCATCCAAGGTGCGACCGTTGCCAAAGTCAAACACGCCCTTCGAGCGATCCAAAATATCGGTTACTGGAACCTTAAACCATTCCCGCTTAGCCAGAATGTCACACATCTCTTGCTTGTTCTCCAGCTGGTCACACCAGATTTGGGCTTCCTGCACAGCCATCAACAAGGCTTGGGTCGCTTTGGGATTTTGATCAACCCAATCGGCTCGCATGGCAAAGGCTTTCTCCGGATGGTCTTTCCACAGTTCACCCGTCGTCACGGCTCCGTAGCCGATTTGCTGGTTAACGGCTTGCAACGGCCAGGGTTCACCCACGCAGAAAGCTTCCATCGTGTTGGTCTTGAGGTTTGCCACCATCTGAGGTGGGGGGACGACGATGGTGGATACTTCTGTGTTGGGATTAATGCCACCCGCTGCCAACCAGTAGCGCATCCACAAATCGTGGGTGCCACCGGGGAAGGTCACAGCGACCTTAATTTCTCGCCCTTCAGACTTCCCTTTGGCAAAGGCTTCTTTCAACGGCGCACTGTCTTTGCTGATATTTAAATCTTTGTAAGTATTAGACAGAATAATGCCTTGTCCGTTGACGTTGAGACGCGACAGAATGTACATCGGCACGGGCTTACCATCCGTCACTTTGCCAGTGCTGATCAGGTAGGGCATAGGGGTGAGGATGTGTGCACCATCAATGCCGCCGCCGCCAGATCCCAGCACAATATTGTCGCGAGTGGCACCCCAAGAAGCTTGTTTAGCCACCTCTACATCGGGCATGCCATACTTGGCAAATAGCCCTTTTTCTTTGGCGATGATCAAGGGGGCAGCATCAGTCAGAGCAATGAAACCGAGTTTGGCACCCGTAACTTCTGGGGTGTCAGCTGCCGCAACCGGGCTGGGTGCAGGTGATGAAGCAGATGGAGAAGCGCTATCGGTAGAGTTGCCACTAGAACTACAGGCATTCATCAAAAAGGTTGCGGCGGTGGTTGCGCCAGCGGTGATGATAAATTTACGTCTTGATAAATTAGACATAGATGCGTTCTCCAATGTTTTGGAATTAAGGTTAATGTCAGAAGGAGGTTGAGTTGGCAGATAGAGCGTTGAAATTACCGTTTTTAACGCTCGATGATCTACTCAGGGTTGAACTTACTTGCTTTGAGCCCCAAAATGCTCAATCAACAAATCTCGTAAAACGGGTTTGAGATCGTCACAGGGAATGCCTTTCATCACACAGGAGCCAAGTTGCGCATCTTTGCCAACCTTGCCCCCCATGTAGATGTCTACACCTTCCACCGTTTTGCCATCCTTGCGAACTTTGGTGCCCATCAAGCCAATATCGGCGACCTGGGGTTGACCGCACGAATTGGGGCAGCCCGTCCAGTGGATACGCACGGGTTGTGCGATCGCCAGTTCAGATCCCAATTCCTGAATCAGTCCCAATGCTCGATTCTTGGTTTCAATCAACGCAAAGTTGCAAAACTGTGCGCCCGTACAAGACACCAGCGATCGCTCTAAGGCAGGCGGTTGAATCGAAAACTTCTCGAGCAATGGCTCTTGCAAGAAAGCTTCCAGGCGAGAATCGGGGACATGGGGAATGATCACATTTTGTTCGACGGTGAGACGTAACTCGCCACTCCCGTAGACCTCTGCCAGCCGTGCCAGCTCAAACATATCGGGAGCAAATAACCGCCCGACCGGAATATTCATGCCCACATAGTTCAAGCCAGCTTGCTGTTGACGATAAACACCAATGTGGTCGCGCTTATCCCAATCAATTTCGTCGTCTGCCGCTGCCGTTAGCAACTCTCGCCCAAACCGTTGTTCCACAGCTTCACGAAACCGATCCATTCCCCATTCATCAATCAGCCACATCAACCGTGCTTTTTGACGATTGGAACGCAATCCGTTATCGCGATAAACCTCCAGAATGGCACGACACAAATCGACCACATCTTGAGGAGCCACCCAGGCATTCAACGGAATGGCAGCTTCACAGCGCTTAGCCGAAAAGAACCCTCCCACCAGAACATTGAACCCAATATCGGGTGTCGAGGACGGGGTGCTGGGTTGCGCGTCGCTGCCATCACCTAAAACAATAACGGGATCGGCTGTGCGATAGGCAGGGACAAAGGCAATATCGTTAATTTCTGCATGAACAGAATTATCTCGTCCGCCTTCAATCGCAATATTGAACTTGCGGGGCAGGTTGGTAAACTCTGGATTGCCTTCCCCCTTGTTGGTGATCATGTCTTGCACATGTTGCACCAACTCCCGCACGTCAATCAGTTCATCAGCATCCAGACCGGCAACGGGAGAGGCAGTAATATTCCGGACGTTGTCCATGCCAGATTGAATGCTGGTCATGCCGACGGCTTCGAGGCGACGAAAAATATCAGGGATATCTTCAATTCGAATGCCGCGCAGTTGCAAGTTTTGGCGGGTGGTGATGTCAGCATTGCCATCGTCGCCATAGCGTTGAACGATTTCAGCCAACGCTCGCATTTGGGGGCTAGTCAAAATCCCCGATGGCATCCGCAGACGCATCATGAACTTACCGGGGGTTACAGGGCGAAAGAAAATGCCTAACCACTTGAGCCGATGATCGCGATCGGTCTCATCCATGCCTTCCCAGCCGATTTGGGCAAATTGATCTAGCTCTTGCTTAACCGCCAGACCATCCTTTTCTGCTTTGAATTTTTCGAACTTGTTTAGACTCGTCGCCGCATTCGTGATAACACTCGTCACGGATCTATCCTCATCGGATTGGAGTTGCACTGCCCTGTTTGAGCCGATTGGTACATACGTTAGAAGGATTAGCAATGAAATTTCGTCAATCTAGATACAAAACTTTACCGATTATGTCTATCCCGCATGACTAAAATGCAAGGCTTGCATGACGAGATGTGCGATCGCTTTTCCGTATCCAGGCGATCGCCCTGTGTTATCAGTCACCCCCAAAGCCATGGCTGAATAGCAGAATGAATTTAAGCCACACCTGCCTGTGAAATTGCAGATGACACAAACCCATCCAGACCCAAAACCCGTAACTCCGAAAAAATACGCAAAGAGGGACTTGAGCCTAGCCCAAGTCCCTCTTTGCGTCATGACATCCTACAGAATTAAGTCAATATCGATACAGCCGACAGCGAACTTCAATCCGTCTGGAACGTTGAATCATTCCGTCTTCCTAACCGCGATTGATGCAACAAAAACGGCAGATGCAATCACCTATAGATGCAATTCATGAATATAATTCGTGGATGCAATTACATAGAAGGGGTGATTGATCCGTCACCTAGACCGCTGCGATCTTCATTTCATTAGAATTGCAGCGGATTAAATTCCTGTTCCACTAAGGGAACTTAAGATTGAGCAGGTATTAGTAAGCACCACTGCGATTGAGCAAAATGGACACGGTTTTCCAGATGACTTGCAGGTCATAGAAAGGGTGCCAGCGATCTTGATAGCGCAAGTCTAAGTCCACAATCTTTTCAAAATCTTTGATGGCAGAACGACCACTCACTTGCCACTCACCTGTTAAACCAGGCTTGACATTCAGCCGTTGCCAATGACGATCGTTGTAGTGCGCTACTTCATCTAGGGTAGGAGGACGGGTACCGACCAGGCTCATTTCGCCGATCAATACATTCCAAAATTGAGGGATTTCATCAAGACTGGTCTTGCGTAAAAATTGACCGACCCGTGTTACCCGTGGATCGTTTTCGTTTTTAAAGATGAGACCCTGAGCTTCATTCTTAATCTTGGCTTTCAGTGCATCTGCGTTATCGACCATTGAGCGAAACTTACGAATCGTAATGCGTCGCCCGTATAAACCACAACGTTCTTGTTGGTAGACCACAGGTCCCGGACTATCTAACTTAATGGCGATCGCAATCGGTAAATAGAGGAGTGCAAGAATCAGTAATCCTACGACACTGCCAACAATATCGAGGATGCGCTTTGATACACTAGAAACGGATGGATGCATCTCTGTGCAACTGTCTTCAAATAATCCGCTAGGAGAGACTGATAGATCCGATAGGGTGTAGTGAGTCATGATTTAACCTTCCCTTGTTCAGTGCCCGTGTTGATAAGCCCCGTATAAACACTTAGATAGTTGCTACACAAAGCATAAGCCCCGCTCCCGATCCCACGACAGGCGAATCTCAGGTCTTTGCAAAATCTTTTTATTAACAGAATGATCCCCAAGTTTTGTAAATTTAGTGTGAAGGAGTTTTGCTCAAATCTCCGTAGAAACACGACGAAATGTTACTTTCGCTACGATTAAAAGGCGATCGCAATCGATGGTTTCACTCAGGCTTAATTAGTTCGCTCAAAAAATAAGGTCACGAATTTCAGCCCATTGGGCTGACCGATTAAGCTGACTGGCAATTTTTGGGGGTTGAGCCGAGAGCTGGATCGATACCAAAACTGGCGATCGCTACCGATACAAGATGACATTAAAGTTTACGCAATCGAGTTCGTATGGGTGAGGGGTGGAACAGCGGCACGCCGCTGTTCCACCCCTCACCTATCTGCTTCTGAGAGTGTGGGGCGGTGTCGCAATTTTCGATGGCGTGACGTATAAGGTGTTGCGTGAGAGCCTCGCTGCGCGAGGCTCTCACGCAACACCCACAATCCATCCAGATGCAAAGCGCTATAAATGACGCTGTAGGGTGAAGTCTCTAAATCTGCAAGGTAGGGATAATCTGGTATGGCGAATACGTCTAACGTCCATACTGAGTTCTCTACTGTTAAAGTTTTTTGTCATGAAGCGATCGCTCTCACGCTTAGTCAAACATGTTACCCTGGCTGCCCTGGTATCTGGAGTCATTGTACTCAAACCCATACTGCCGCTATTGGCTGCCAATCCCTACCGCATTCCCGATCAAGAAGTTTCCTGTGAAGTGTTAGTCGTCGGTGGTGGCTTAGCAGGGTCTGCTACTGCTTACGAAGCCTTGCTGTCCGGTCATACGGTGTGCCTGACGGAAATTACAGATTGGGTCGGCGGACAAATTTCGGCTCAGGGAACCTCTGCCCTGGATGAACGAGATTCGCAGCGATCGCTCATGCTCTATTCCAGAGGGTATTTAGAATTACGCAATCAGTTGCGCAAGTATCACGACGGCAATCTAAATTCGGGCGATTGTTGGGTCAGTGAAGCCTGCTTTCTGCCAGCCGATGGGCACAAAATTTTAACCCGAATGCTGGAAGATGCTGCCAAAAAGGGCAGAGGCGAACTGAAATGGTTCCCCTCGACGGTAATCAAAGAACTGGATATTGTAGACGGTCAAATTCAAGGGGCGATCGCAATTCAACATAGCCCTGCTCCTGAAGCCCCACCGCTCAATACCGTACCCCTCTCCCAAACCATTGAAGAGGCTTACCGCTACGAAGACACTGATACCTTACACAAAACCGTCATCCGGTTTATTCCCCTCACCTCTGAAACTGACAAACTGGCTAACTGGTATGTCGTTGATGCGTCTGAAACAGGCGAACTGATTGCCCTGGCAGATGTGCCCTATCGCCTTGGCATCGACCCCCGCTCATATCTGGAACCCTCGTCTTCTAGTGAAACTGGCAACCCCTATTGCCCTCAGGGATTTACCTATACCTTTGCCATGGAAGCGACCGCAGATCCCCAAACCCACGACATGCCGTCCTTCTATCCTCAATACGCGCCCTATTATAGTTACGAACAAAGTCGGTTTACGTTTGATGCCCTGTTCACCTATCGCCGCATTTTCAGTGGTGAAATAGATAGACACACTCCCAAAAATAACTTTGGGGTCACGGTGATCAAACCGGGCGATATTTCCATGCAGAACTGGACCTGGGGGAATGACTATCGTCCCGGCACCGCTCAAGATAACTTGATTTACACCCGCGACCAACTGGCAGCGACCGGGCAGTTAGAACCGGGCGGATGGATGGGCGGCCTGCGGACTGCCAGCCTCAAAAGTGCCGAAGAACTCTCTCAAGGTTTCTTTTACTGGCTCGTGGAAGGCACAACAGATTCTCAACTGGGTGCAGGGGCTAAACAGCCCAATCCCAATAATCGCTATCTCAGTGGACTCGATTCACCCATGGGCACCGTCCATGGATTGTCGAAATATCCCTACATGCGGGAAGGGCGCAGAATTTTGGGGCGTCCGACTTCGGGCTATCCCAATGGCTTTTCGATCGCCGAAATTGATATTTCTCGGCGCAACTATGACGATCCGTATTACTTAGAAACTCTGACCCCATCTACCTATCGCAATTTACGGATTGCTTTGGCAGGGTTAGAAGCGGTTTCTTCCATTGCTAACGGTCAACCCACCAGCAGCATCTTACGGCGCACCCGTTCGACCATTTACCAGGATGCCGTGGGCATTGGACATTATGCGATCGACTTTCACCCCTGCATGGCACAACATCCGCCCGAGTTACCCGGAAACACCGAGTATCCTGGGGAACGGCGTGGTGCAGATGGCAACCCTTATCCTTTCCAAATTCCGCTCAGGGCAATGATTCCCCAAAAAATTGACAATCTCCTGGTTGCCGGAAAAAGCATCGCCACCAGCCATATCGTCGCCGCTGCCTATCGCGTTCATTCCTTTGAATGGTCATCGGGCGCAGCCGCAGGCAATGTCGCCGCGTTCGCTCTAGAACAAAACGTATTGCCCTATCAATTGGTCGATGACATCCCCCGGCGGGAACCGTTACTGGAGCAACTCAAACAACGCCTGCAACAGCAAGGGAACCCAACCGCATTCCCAGACACGTCTATCTTTAATGAAAACTGGGACGATTGGCGTTAGCAATGTGCGATCGCACGAAGTCCCAATTTTGTGGTGGCGCGGCTCTGCCGCGCCACCACAAAATTGAAATTTTATTTTAGTTCTCGTGCCTTGGTATGGTGTCACTCGTTTTGGTAGGCAGGAATGCGGATGATAAATTCGGTGCCGTTGCCCGGTGCAGAAATACAATCCAAATTGCCACGATGTTTTTGCACAATCTGATAGCAGATTGATAGCCCCAACCCCGTCCCTTTACCCACGGGTTTGGTGGTGAAAAAAGGGTCAAAGAGTCGTGCTAAAACCTCGGCAGGCATTCCGGGGCCGTTATCTCGAATGCGAATCAGAATGGTTCCAGCCGTTCCTGATCGAACTGTGGTAGGCGTCTGGTGGTCGGCCGGCGAAGAAAATAACTCAGTTGCCAGGATGAGGTGATTGGGAACGAACTGAGTTTGGATAGTAATGGTGCGCGGATCTGGCTGATCTTCAAGCGCATCGATCGCATTCGACAGGATATTCATAAACACCTGATTGAGTTGCCCAGGATAGCACTCAACCAGAGGCAGGGTATTGAACTCACGGTTCACCTGAATGCCACTCCATTCCACGCCGGTTTTCAGGCGGTTGTGCAAAATCAACAGGGTGCTGTCGATGCCTTCGTGAATATCGACAGGTTTCATTTCGGCTTCATCTAACCGCGAAAAGTTGCGTAGAGATAGAACAATTTGATGGATACGTTCGCCACCAATGCGCATAGAATCTAGCAATTTGGGCAGATCATCAGCAATAAATTCCAGGTCAACAGCATCAATGCGGTCTTGAACCTCGGCAACAGGCACAGGGTAATGGGTTTGGTAGGTAGCAATCAAATCCAGCAAGTCATTGATATAAGCGTGAGCATGGACTAAGTTGCCGTTGATAAAATTCACAGGATTGTTAATTTCGTGGGCAATGCCTGCCACCATTTGCCCCAAGCTCGACATTTTTTCGGTTTGAATCAACTGTGTTTGCGTTTGTTGCAAGTGGTGTAGGGCGTCGCTTAGTTGCTTTGCCTGAGCTTCAGCTGCGATCGCCGCTGTCCGAGTTTTGGCATAGAGTTCTGCCTGGTCGATGGCGATCGCCACCTGATCAGCTACGGCGTTGAGTAATTCGACTTCGCGATCGCTCCAATCGTAGGCAGCACCGTGACTACAGACGATCGCACCCAATTGACCGGAATGATTTTCCAGAGGCACTACTACCTGTGACACAATCCCTGATTCAATCAGCAAGGCCTCAATGGCAGGTTCTAGATCCGTCTGGCGATGGACATCATTCACCCGAATCATGGCTTGACTGAGAATTTTTTCTGACAACACGCCCACCTGTGCGATCGGACAATCTCCCAAAAAAGAGGGCAGATCAGGGTTACGGTCTTCGTGGGTGATGACTAAATCAGGGCGATCGCCATTCATCCAGCACCAGAGAAAATGACAGCGATCGATTTTTAATAACGTGCGAATCTCAGTAACGGTGGTATTGAGGATGATATCGAGGTTGAGTGAATCTCGAATCTGGCTTGCCAGTCGAAATAACAATGCTTCGCGACGGCTGCGTAAGGTTGCTCGCGCCCAAAGGCGATCGATGGCAACTGCCATGCCAGGGGTAAGCCAACTCAGGGTTTTCAGGACGTCATCACTTAACGACTGATGGCTAAACAGTGCCATCACGCCCACCAGTCGGTCTTCAACGAGCAGGGGATAGCCTGCAAAGCCAACCAATTTTTCGTCCTGCAACCAGCCGGCATCGCCGACACACCCTGCCTTCACAGCGTCATCTGTAATATAGGGTTGGCAATTTTGGGCAATGATGCCAATGATGCCGATGCCAACGGGAATCCGGCTATGAAACGCATCGGTATGGCGGTGTTGTCCAGCGATCGCCTGAAGCTCTAATAAGTGAGTTCGAGGTTCCAATGTCCAGATTCGCAAAAAGGGTAGGTTAAGCGATCGCGCGATGACTGACGCACCCGCCTCTAACATCTGGCTGAGGTCGCTACTCGCTGCCAAAATTTCACCCATTGCTACGTTCAGTTGAGCCAGATCTGGATTTGCAAATTGGGTATCAATCTGTGGCTGAACGTCCGCCTGCGGTTGCCCTGTCACCTCCCGAACAGTTGCCTGCAACCAATCTCGTTTGGGCAATGCCGTTGCGTGCCAGCTCAGCCACCGATAAGAGCCATCTTTGCAACGCCAACGGGCATCAAATGAAACGTGGTGTTTGCTGGTTTTCAGAGTTTGCAATTGAGCCAGGGTGAAGGGGCGATCGCTGGTATGGATGAAGTCAATTACAGGTTGTGCCAGCAGTTCTGCTTTGCTATACCCCAAGGTAGTTTCCCAACTGGGGCTGACGCGCTTGAAGTAGCCGTTGGGTTTGATCAGACAGAGCAAATCTGGAAAGAGGTTAAAAAAGAGTTCCTGATCGGTTTTCAGCTTGTTGCGGTCTTGAACAGCGACCTTCAACTCTGCCGTTTTCCGCCGCAGTTCTAATTGCGCGATCACCTGCTGACTGAGCATTTGCAGTGCCGATTGTTGATCTGCGGTCAGCGATCGCGCTACCGTATCCAGCACGCACAGAACCCCGACAATGACTCCTTTGGGGCTAATCAATGGCGCACCCGCATAAAATCGCAGATGAGGCTCTCCCGCGACCAGGGGATGCGTGATAAACCGTGGCTCAGCTGAGAGGTCGGCAATCATCCACAGATCTGTTTGCTGCACCGTATCGACGCAAAACGAACAATCTTGATAATGGTCGGGAACGTGCCAACCCACGACTGCTTTCGTCCACTGGCGGTTGTGTTCGACAAAGCTGATCATCGCCATCGGAGTCTGACAAATTTGGGCTGCCAACTGTGCCAACTGATCAAAATCTGGTTCTGGCAAAGGGTCGATGAGGTGATAGTAAGGCAGCTTTAGCCGTTTGGGTGACTCACCCGCTGGCACTGTATGAGATGGATGAGTATTCCGATCAATACGCTTTTGGGTTGGCACCAGTTAAAACCTTCTTGCCTGTAGCTTCCTATAGGAGATGCAAATTTATCCTAAGAATGCCCACCCCTGAGGCAAAACTGAAGCAGCGATCGCCCGCTTGACTTTACTTTACAGTTGTCACGGTCACCGTCGTCGAGCCATGGCGCTACAGACTCAGAACAACCGATTTTGGGCGCAGTTAAGCCGATGTCATCCGCAACCCTCTCAGCATCTCGTCTGCATCTAGACCATTACCCATCACTTCGGTGAGATCAACCGGCGATCGCGAACTGACCTTAAAAAATAAAAACAAGTCAGAAAAGTGTTGACAATTTTCGGCAAAACGGTAACAATGAATACAGAAATAAAAATCGTTCATCCTAAAAAAGAGAAGTAAACCTCTTTTGTGAAGGACGGAAGTAGGGAAAGTCCCGAAGGAACGCGCCTCAACCTAATCTCGTTACAAAAAGAGGCGAATCATATGAAACTCAGTTATCGCGGCGTTAGCTACGACTATACCCCCCCTCAAGTCGAAACCAGCAATAGCAATACCGTTGGAAAATATCGTGGTCTGGATGTGCGGTTCCGCAATCCAGTTAAACTTCCTACTCTACAAACAACTTTAGATTTGCTCTACCGTGGCGTGGCTTACACCAACACTCCTGTTGAAGCTGCTCCAGTCGTAACCGTCCCTGTTTCAGTACCGGCTGCCGTGAAAGCAGAAGTGAATCCTGTCAAGGCAGTGGTTCTTTCGCTTGAAGAAAAAGCACGGTCTTTGATGATGAATCATCATCGCGGCATCAAGCATCGCCAACAAGTCATGTTAAGCCGTCTGGATGCAGAAGTTGGTTTAACAGCAAAAGATGCATCGGGCTACTGGAATCATATCCAAGGAAAAGTACATCCTAGCTTTCGTGCAACCTATGACCGTAGTCATGCTGCACTCAGCTAAATTTCCTCTCAAGACTCTTGTTTGAGTTGGTTTGAACGCACCCCTTCGGGGGTGCATTTTTTATGGCTACGATCACAGATTCATCAACCTACCATTTTGCTCGAAAGGTGACCGCAGAACCGTCACTCTCTCACAACAATGGGTATGGCTCTACGCAATCTAGTTAGACCAATCTTTTATGAAGTTGCGCCAAACTAGAACCCCCTTGGCAAGGGGGACGGCGACAGCCGGGGGTAAATCAAGCGCAGCCTCATATAAAAACGGTATTAGGACATCAGGGGGGTGAGGGTGGTGCCCTCACGCAGGGGTTTCACCCCTGCACCCCGCCCTAACCCTAATGCATACCGCTATATTTCATGGAATTGAAAATTGCTGGTAACCATAAAACCGAAGATTTATGTTTGGAAGCGCGGCGGAGTCGCGCTTCCAAACATAAACGTCTAGATTTTATTTAATTTGTGATCCTTAGGAAATTCCTGTTGCATTTGGAGAATGCCTGATAAGCTAATCAGCGTTGAGGTCACTTCAGTCATGACGATGGTTCAGTGTTGGAGCTAGATGATCTATGCACCCGAAATATTCGCTCATTGTGCCGATTTATAACGAAGAAGCTAATATTCCCGAACTATATCGCCGGGTCAAAGGGGTGATGGATCTGTTAGATGGGTCAGCTGAACTTATTTGCATCGATGATGGTAGCCGCGATCGCTCTTTGGAGATGTTGCGAGAGTTGCATCAACACGATCCACGCGTCTGTTACCTCAGCTTTGCGCGTAACTTTGGGCATCAAATTGCGGTAACAGCGGGAATGAACTTCTCTAGAGGCGCGATTGTAATCGTCATGGATGCCGACTTACAAGACCCGCCTGAGTTGATTCCAGACATGATCCAACAATGGCAGCAAGGGTATCAGGTCGTCTATGCCAAACGCACCCAACGTCGTCAAGAATCATGGACAAAACGGCTGCTTGCCTATGGCTTTTATCGAGTTTTACGCACCCTGGCTGATGTAGAAATTCCCACGGATACGGGCGATTTTTGTTTGATGGATCGGAAAGTGGTGAATTTGCTGAATACGATGCCCGAACGAAATCGCTATATTCGGGGTCTACGAGCCTGGGTTGGGTTTCGGCAAACGGCGATCGCCTTTGAACGAGATCCTCGATTTGCGGGGGATGTGAAATATACCTTCAGAAAGTCGTTCACCCTCGCTATTAATGGATTGGTTTCGTTTTCTAAAGCACCTCTGCGCATGTCAACGTATGTTGGCTTATTGGCAGCCGCGATCGCCCTACTTATGGCAGGCTTAGTCCTATACTGGCGCTTGTTTGAGCCTAACTCTCCCGTCACAGGATTCGCTACGATTGCAGTAGCGATATTTTTCCTCGGTGCCGTTCAACTGATCAGCATTGGGATCTTAGGAGAATACATTGGGCGAATTTATGAAGAAGTCAAAGGACGCCCTTTGTATACACTGGCAGAAGCCATGGGATTTGGAGAACAGCAGGGGTGAAAGCTAAGGATCACAAATTAAATAAACCTCGACCGTTTATTTTTGGCAGAGCAGCGACGCTGCTCTGCCAAAAATAAATCTTCGGGTTTATTTCATCTCCGATCCTGGGGATCGGAGATGAAATCTAACGCAATTCTTTTTTAAAAGAACGATGGCAGAACCGTTGTTTTCTCAAAAAAGAATGACCGGCAGTTCACTGATCTGTGATCCTACAGAGAAGCGTTTACGGTTGCGTAGCCCTGCCCCAGGGATGTGCTTTACCACAACGGCTTCTCAACCACGTCCCTAGGTTCAAAGTGGATCAATGTTGACACCTGCCACTACCCTGACCCAAGTCGATCTCACCGCTGCGATCGCCCGTCATCCCTTAACCCTTGCACCTACGGCGAGTGTTCTAGACGCGATCGCCGTGATGAACCAGGGACAGAACACCTGCTCCTTCACCTGTGAGATAGACGACGAACTCCAGTTAATGTTGGCTCAGGCTCAAACCAGTTGTGTGCTGATATTAGATGCCAACGATGACAACCGCTTGATCGGCATTGTCACCGAGCGCGATCTGGTGCGCTTGAGTGCCAGCGGCTGTAGGTTGGCAGACGTGGCGATCGCCGACATCATGGCATCGCCTGTGTTAACGCTCAAAGAATCTGAATTCACCGATCTATTTGCCCCCCTTTTTCTGTTCCAACATCATCGTATTCGTCATTTGCCGTTAGTCGATGACGCTGGGCAGGTGGTTGGGTTGCTAACCCACAACACGCTGCGGCAACTGTTGCGCCCGATCGATTTGTTGCATTTGCGGGTCGCCTCAGAGGTGATGAATACCCAGGTGGTTCATGCTGCCCCGACTCTATCTGTGGCACAGCTGACCCAACTAATGACTGATCATCGAGTTAGTTCCGTTGTCATTGTTGAGAAACCGGACACAACTGTCACCGATCGCCCTGTGCCACCATCGTTGCAACCTGCTGCCGAAGCGTTGATCCCGGTGGGCATTGTCACTGAGCGAGATATTATCCAGTTTTTAGCCCTGGAGCTAAACTTTGCGGCAATTCAAGCTCAAACCGTGATGAGTACGCCCGTGTTCTCGGTATGTGCCAGCACTTCCTTGTGGTCGGTGCGGACGTTGATGCAAGAGCGACAAATCAATCGTGTTGTCGTCACCGATCATCAGGGTTGCTTGCAGGGCATTGTGACCCAAACCAGTTTATTGAATGCGCTCAATTCCAGAGAAATTTACCGCATGGTGGAAACCCTGGAGCAAAAAGTATCGCAGTTGGAAGCCGAAAAGTTAACCCTCCTGCAAACCCGCAATGCCGAACTAGAACATCAAGTACAAGAGCGCACGATCGCGCTGCAAACCCAGGCAGACCTGGCACACGCCGAACTGGCAGAAAGAAAACGTGCCGAAGCCAGCTTGCAGCAAAGCGAGCGACGGTTTGAATCCTTGGCGATCGCCGCTCCGGTTGGCATTTTTCGCACCGATACCGCAGGCAATTGCGTGTATACCAATACCCGCTGGTGTGAAATTGCGGGGCTGAGTTTAGAGCTGGCAATGGGCACAGGTTGGGCAGCTGGGTTACATCCCGACGATCGCGATCGGGTTGCTACTGAGTGGTACGCATCTACTCAAGCCAATCGCCCATTCCAGTTAGAATATCGGTTTCAACGTCCTGACGGCAAAGTTACCTGGGTGTTTGGGCAGACAGCGGCAGAACGAGATGCCAGCGGCACCATCATTGGCTACATCGGCACCTTGACCGATATTAGCGAACAAAAACGCAACCAGGCAGAACGACGGCAATCTGAATTGTTACTGGAACTTCAGAAAGCAATTTTAGAACAGATTGCTAAGGGAGAGCCGCTCCCAGATATTCTAGAATCGCTACTTCAGTCCATTGAAGGGCAACTCAACCAGACACCCTGTTCCATCTTGCTATGTGATGGGAACGGCAGATTACGCTACGGTGCAGCTCTCCATCTGCCACTGGCATATGTCCAGGCGATCGATGGGATTGAGATCGGAGAAGGGGTTGGATCTTGCGGTACGGCGGCTTTTCGCGGTGAACCCATCATCGTCAGTGATATCGCAACTGACCCACTCTGGCAAAACTTCAAAGAATTGGCACTCGCACATGAGTTGAACGCCTGTTGGTCGATACCCGTTTTGGCAAGCGATCGCCGTGTATTGGGAACCTTTGCGGTTTATCACTACGAAAGCTATACGCCCACCGAACAGGATCTATCTATCGTTACCCTAGCCGCTAACATTGCAGGCATTGCCATTGAACGAGAACAGACCATACAAGCTCTGAGACAGTTAAACCAGGAACTCGAATGTCGGGTAGAAGAACGCACGGCTGCCCTACGGGTTAGTGAAGAGCGCTGGCAGTTGGCTTTGAGAGGCACAAACGATGCCATCTGGGATTGGGATCTCAGGACAGATCAGGTATTTTTCTCAAGTCGATGGAGAGCAATGCGCGGCTTTACGGAAGATGAGATTGGCAATCGTCGTGAGGAATGGGCACAGTCCATTCACCCAGACGATTACGATCGCATCATGGCTGCTGTCGAAGACCACTTTGCCAAGCGCACAGAATTTTTTCAGGAAGAGTATCGAGTGCGCCGCAAAGACGGCTCTTACCTATGGATTCTCGATCGGGGGCAGGCATTATGGGATGAATCGGGTCGGGCAATTCGCATGAGCGGTTCTGAAACCGATATTAGCGATCGCAAACGTATCGAAGAGGAACGACACCAGGCAGAACAAGTCCTGCGACGCTATGAGCGCATGGTTAATGCCACCCATGACAGTATGGTGCTCATCGATCGATCCTATCGATATCAAGTCATCAACCAGGCCTATCAGACCGATCACCAGAAGTCTCGTGAGCAAATCTTGGGGCATACGGTTGCCGAAATTATGGGGCAAGACCTGTTTGAACAGGTGCTGAAGGCTAACCTCGATCAAGCCTTTGCGGGACACACAATCCGTCAGGAACTGTGGGTGACACTGGCCGATAAAGCCCCGCAATACATGAGTGTGAGTTGGTCGCCTTACCTGGAAGCCGACCAAACAATTTCGGGTGCCGTAGTCACTGCCCGAAATGTAACCGATCTCAAGCGCATCGAAGCAGAATTGCACGACAGCGAACGTCGCATGGCAACCCTGGCAGCAGCGGCTCCCGTTGCGATTTTCCGGTTTGATACGCCCTTGAACTGTGTCTATGTCAACAATCGCTGGAGCGAAATGACAGGGAGACCCCGATCATCGGCTCTCGGTCAGGGATGGATGGAGGCGTTGCATCCAGACGATCGCGAGGCTTTTTTGCGGGAATGGGTTGAAGGATTTGCTCACTCAACTCCAGGTCATCTGATTCTGAGTAATAAGGAAGGCAGACACCTGCGCCCAGATGGCAGCATCAATTGGTACTATGTCCAAGTTGCTCAGGAAACGGATGCCACGGGTGCTGTCATTGGCTATATTGGCACCTTAACCGACATTACCGAACGCAAGCTGACCGAAGCAGCCCTGCGAGAAAGCGAATCTCGCTTTCGTAATGCCTTTGATACGACAGCGGTGGGGATGTGTTTGGTCGCGCTGAACGGGCGATTTTTAAAGGTTAATCCTTCCATCTGTAAGTTTTTGGGCTACAGCGAAGCAGAACTGCTGGAACTCACGTTTCAAGAATTGACCTACCCCGATGATCTGGCAAGCAGTCTAGAATTCGTCAATCGAATTTTATCAGGAGAGATTAACCATCACACGGCTGAGAAGCGCTATGTGACGAAGCAAAACCAGGTCGTTTGGGGATTGTTGAGTGTTTCCTTGGTGTGGGATATCCATCATCAGCCCCTTTATTTTGTGTCGCAAGTTCAAGACATTACGGCGCGTAAAGCCATTGAGAAACAACTTCAACTGACTCAATATTCTGTTGACAATGCAGCCGAAGGAATTCTCTGGATGAACCTGGATCATGGGTTCTTTTATGCGAACCATGCTGCTTGCCAGATGTTGGGCTACTCGCTGGATGAACTCTTGCAGTTGAATATTGCCGATATTGATCCAGACTGGCAACCTGAACGTTGTCAAAGGTTCTGGAATGACTACCAACACGATCAAGGTTCATCAGGCTTTGTGTTTGAGGCTCGTCATCAAGCGAAGGATGGGCGACTCTATCCAGTGGAAATTGTGGGTAATTTCCACTCATTTGATGGGCAAGTGTTCGAATTTATCAGAGTCCGAGATATCAGCGATCGCAAACGGGCAGAAGCCGAACTAGCAAAATCGCACCAAAAATACTACGCACTGATTCAATCGGTGAATGGTGTGGTGTGGGAATATGATTTCCGCACGGATCAGTTTATCTTTGTCAGCAATAAAGCAGAGGATCTCTTGGGCTATCCTCTAGAAGCGTGGCTGGCAGAACCCCATTTTTGGAGAAACCATGTCTACATCGAAGATCTGAGCGAGGCTGAAAGACTCTTTGATGAAGCGATCGACAATCGCAGAAACTGGGAGCTGGAATATCGCATGGTCGCTGCCGATGGCAGTCTCGTCTGGGTGTACGATATATCCACCCTAAATGTGGATGAAAATGGCGATTCCATCACCTACAGCGGTGTCTTAATCGATATTCGCGATCGCAAACAGGCTGAAGCCCAACTGCGCCACTTATCCGATCGGCTCAATCTTGCCTTGCAATCGGGTACCATCGGCACATGGGACTGGGATTTGATCCATGAAGCTACTTGGGATGAGCGGATGTATGAGATCTATGGATTAGAAAATCTAGATCGTCCTATTACGTACCACGACTGGATAGATCGCGTTCATGCCGATGATCTTGCTCCGACAGAAGCGTTACTGCAAGCAGCGCTTCGAGGCGAACAAGAGTTTGACGTTGAGTTTCGTATCTGGCGATTTGATGGAGAATTGCGTTGGATCAGAGCAACGGCGTTAGTGCAACGCGATCGCCAGGGTAACGCCCTGCGGATGACGGGAATTAACTATGATATTACCGATCGCAAACAAGCCGAGCTAGATCTGCAAGAAAGTCAACGATTTATTCAACAAATTGCCGACGCCTCGCCCAACCTTCTCTATGTCTACGACGTGCAAGACCAGCGGAATATCTACGTCAATCGTGAGATTTCTGTGATTTTGGGGTATTCGCCGGAAGCCATTCAGGCAATGGGAGATAGTTTCATGCAAAATCTGATGCATCCTGACGATATGCAACATGTTTTGCCAACCTATCATGACCGTGCTAGAAGCGCTCAGGATGGCGAAATTATTGAAACCGAATATCGCATGAGACATGCCAATGGGGAATGGCGTTGGCTTTACAGTCGCGATGTCGTATTCAAACGCGATGCCAACGGTCAGGTCAAGCAAATGATTGGCACGGCTCAAGATATCAGCGATCGCAAACGCTTGCAACAAGAGCAACGCCGATTAATTGCAGTTCTAGAAGCCTCGACCGACTACATTGGCATGGCAGATATATCGGGCAATATTATTTGGAACAATACTGCGCTCAAGCAGATTTGTGGGTTAGAGCAGGATGCTGCTGTCCAACAACGCCAAATTAAGGATTACCATCCCCAGTGGGCAATCGACCTGATTACGCAGCAAGGAGTACCAACGGCGATCGCCCAGGGTAGCTGGGTGGGTGAAACCGCGTTGCTCGATGCCACCGGACAAGAAATTCCTGTATCCCAACTGATTCTGTCGCACAAATCACCCCAGGGATCGGTGGAATTTTTATCAACCATTGCCCGTGATATGCGCGTGCGCAAGGAATATGAAAAACGGCTAGAGCGTTCGAATGCCGAACTCCTGCGTGCCACACGGCTTAAAGATGAGTTTCTGGCGAATATGAGCCACGAACTGCGTACCCCCCTCAATGCCATTTTGGGGATGTCAGAAGCCTTACAGGAAGACATATTTGGCACCCTCAACGAACGTCAACAAAATGCGATCGCTATGGTCGATCGCAGTGGTCGGCATCTATTGGAATTGATCAACGACATTTTAGAAGTCTCAAAAATCTCGGCGGGCAAGCTAAAACTCGACATTACAGCCGTTTCAGTGACCCATCTGTGCAATTCCAGCCTTACCTTTGTGCGGCAACAGGCCCTACAAAAACAAATTCAACTGCGCACCTTTTTGCCCAGCACTCTCGGAGAAATTGCTGCCGATGAACGCCGGATGCGGCAAGTATTGATTAATTTGCTGAGTAATGCGGTTAAATTTACGCCGGTTGGGGGGCAGGTAACTCTAGACGTTTGCTGTCAAGAGGGCGAACCGGGGAATGCGGCGGTGAAAATCTTGCACGAACCAGGAGCTGCGATCGCCGAGCCACCGCCAGAGCCAGGGGATGCAAACACCTGGATTGTTTTGTCCGTGATCGACACAGGAATTGGCATTAGTGCGGCAGATCAAGCCAGACTGTTTCAACCGTTTATGCAAATTGATAGCAGCCTCAATCGTAAGTACGAAGGCACGGGGTTGGGGTTAGCGTTGGTGAAGCAAATTGTTGAGCTGCACGGTGGGTTTGTCAGCGTTAGCAGTGAGTTGGGCAAGGGGAGTTGTTTTACTGTGCGTTTGCCCCATATTCAGCATCTGGCAGAGATCGATTCCCCCCCGTCTGTAGCCCAACCGTCTAGAGCCTCCTCCTCGGCAGAGCGCGATCGCCCTGCATCACCCCCGTCAGCTCATGGAGAAGTCAGCATTCCCTCCGAGACGACCGAGCAGCAACCTCTGATCCTCTTGGCAGAAGATAATCCTGCCAATATCCTGACGATCTCCAGTTATCTCACCGCCAAAGGCTATCGCATCATACTTGCCAACGATGGTCAAGAAGCGATCGAGCTAACTCAAAACCATCATCCTGACTTGATTTTGATGGATATCCAAATGCCGGGAGTAGATGGTTTAGAAGCAATTCGGCAAATTCGCCAAGATCCACACTCCTTTCAGATTCCAATCATTGCCCTGACGGCACTTGCCATGACAGGCGATCGCGAGAAATGCCTGCAAGCCGGAGCCAACAGCTACATTGCCAAACCCATCAAATTAAAAGAACTCACCCTGGTCATTCAGACACTTTTAGATCCCTGCGCCGACTAACATAGCGGGGTTATTTCGGAAAACACAACTTGCTAGATCAACTGTCGGGAGTTGGCGCAGCTGCGTCAACTCATTGCCGCGAAACTCGATCAGATTTCCCCAGAGACAATTGCGTCATTGACGTCCTACAGTTTCATGCTGAAAGCCCTAATTTGGCGCAGCTTCACAATTAAAACGGTATTAAAGATAAATTGAGTAGCTCGTCCTCTCAAAAAGGGGGAGGGCTAAAGGGTAAACTATAGGATGCATCGTGCGATGTATTTCAGTTAACACCGTTCACCTTAGAAACTAAATCTAGATATAGCTGTGCGAAAGATTGTTATTGCCGGTAACTGGAAAATGTACAAAACCCAGGCAGAAGCGTCGGAGTTTCTGCGCGGGTTCATCGAGCATCTGACAGAAACCCCAGACGAACGGGAAGTTGTGCTCTGTGTCCCGTTTACTGCATTGGGTAAGTTGTCTAAGGATTTGCATGGTAGCCGCATTCGCCTGGGTGCCCAAAATGTCCATTGGGCAGACGAAGGCGCGTATACAGGCGAAATTTCTAGCTCAATGCTATTGGAAATGGGTGTGCGGTATGTCGTCATCGGGCACAGCGAACGCCGCCAATATTTTGGTGAAACCGATGAAACGGTCAATCTCCGACTGAAAGCAGCACAGAAAGCAGGGTTGTTGCCCATTCTTTGTGTGGGTGAATCGAAGGAACAGCGGCAAGCTGGAGAAACAGAAGCTCTGATCATCAGCCAACTCGAAAAAGGATTGGTGGATGTAGACCAATCTAAGTTGGTGATTGCCTACGAACCCATTTGGGCGATCGGAACGGGTGACACCTGCGAAAGTCTGGAAGCCAATCGCGTCTGTGGTCTGATTCGCAGTCAACTGAAGAATTCAGAGACTCCTATTCTTTATGGGGGGTCTGTTAAACCCGGAAATATCGACGAAATTATGGCACAACCTGAAATTGATGGTGCCCTCGTCGGGGGTGCGAGTCTAGATCCCAAAGATTTCGCCCGCATCGTCAATTATCATCCGTAGAAATCAGCAGAGGGGCTGGAGTCGTGGCAACGTCACGACTCCAGCCCCTTTTTGCTGCTTAAATTTCATAGATTTCCAGGGGCAGTTTGTCAGGATCTTGAAAGAAGGTAAACCGCTTGCCCGTTAATTCATCAAGCCGAATCGGTTCGATCGCCACTCCACAAGATTGCAACTGCGCCACCGTTTCATCGAGATCGGCGACGGCAAAGGCAAGATGCCGCAACCCACAGGCTTCTGGTCGGCTGGGTCGTTCAGCCGGATTGGGAAACGAAAATAACTCAATTTGATCGCGATCGCCCACTCTCAGATCGAGCTTATACGAGTTTCGTTCTGCTCTAAACGTTTCTTGAATCACCGAAAATCCTAAAATTTCCGTGTAAAAATGCTTTGAGCGCTCATAGTCAGAGCAAATGATCGCAATATGGTGAATGTTTTTCATAGTTTCTTAGCGAGTAGCAGGTAAACCCAATTGATAGGTGCAGGGAGAACTTCAGTCCTCCAGATGAATCCAGTATGGTTATTTAACCTTGGCTATTGGTTATATCGCGCTGTGCAGGGGTAGAACTCCTTTTCTACTGACTGAGGATCATGGATTTCATCAAACCCAATTTGGGTTGAGAGGCAACGGCGCAGTCGTCACCCTCTCAACCCAAATTGCCAGTGAACTTACGAGTAACCTCTAACTCAAAACTTTTATGATCTTCTCAGCCAATCCTCAGCTTATCCAGATTCAATCAAGATCACAGAGGTGGTGGTGTTTTCGGTCTGACGTTTGAATCTGAAAAGTTGATTGGGCATACTCTGTGCGCGCAAAATCAATGGTTCAGATAGGCTTTGAGTGAGCCATTTCATCATCAAGCCGTCGTCTGTTTGGCATCTGACTTTTTCTCAGGGAATGTGACACATGCTAAGGATCACAAATTAATTAAAACCCTGACGTTCACTTTTGGAAGCGCCGCTCCGCCGCGCTTCCAAAAATTAAATCTTCGGTTTTATTAAACCCATGATCCTAACGGTCGCCCTGGAAATTGAGGTAAGGAATTTATGGCTAGATCAAATCTACGTTTGAGTCCCTGGCTCAAACTCGGATTCATTGCGTTGGGGGTTGCTGTGCTAATTGTTTTGACCCAGCAGTTTGATATTCAAGGAGTGCTACAACTTGCCTTGGATTGGGTACAAAGTTTGGGGGCTTGGGGGGCGATCGCCTTCATCCTGATCTATATGGTAGCGACCGTATTGTTTGTACCGGGTTCAGTCTTGACCCTGGGGGCAGGCGTGCTATTTGGCGTGGCAATGGGGTCGGTGTATGTGTTTATTGGGGCGTCGCTGGGGGCAACGCTGGCATTTTTGATTGGGCGCTATCTCACCCGCCGTTGGGTATCCCAGCAGATTGAAGGGTATGCCAAGTTTAAAGCTATTGATGATGCGATCGCCAGAGAAGGCTTAAAAATCGTCATTCTCACTCGCCTCTCACCCATTTTTCCTTTCAACCTGTTGAATTATGGCTTAGGTGTGACTCGGGTTTCGCTGAAAGACTATATCTTGGGTTTCATTGGCATGATTCCGGGAACGGCGATGTATGTTTATATTGGCTCTCTCGCCGGAAGCCTTGCCCGGATTGGCACCGAAACAGCCGTCAGCCCAGAAACCCAGAAAATTCAATGGATCGTTCGCATCGTCGGTTTTATCGCCACCGTTGGTGTCACCGTCTACGTTACGCGGGTGGCTAAAAAAGCACTCGACCAAAGCGTTTCCCCAGGAGAAATGAGCCATGTCCCCCTCAGCGATCCCTAATGTCTCCGTTTTGCCGATGGATGAGTATAACCAGGCGTTGGTCAACAACGCTCATCCGACAGACTGGACGAATCCTACCCCCGCGTCTCTCTACGATCTGGTCGTGATTGGTGCCGGAACTGCCGGATTGGTTACAGCAGCCGGAGCAGCGGGATTGGGTGCCAGAGTTGCCCTGGTCGAAAAGCACTTGATGGGGGGCGACTGTTTGCATGTCGGCTGTGTCCCTTCAAAATGCATGATTCGCTCGTCGCGAGTTGCGGCAACGATCCGCGCTGCCGGGTCTTACGGCGTGCGGGTGTCGGGGGATGTAGAGGTTGACTTTGCTGCGGTCATGGAACGGATGCGGCGATTGCGATCGGGGATTAGTCCGGTTGACTCTGCTCAGCGGTTTACGAAATTGGGCGTCGATGTATTTTTGGGCAAGGGACAGTTTCTTAATTCGGAATGCGTTGACGTGGATGGACAACGGCTTCCGTTCAAAAAAGCTGTGATTGCTACGGGAGCCAGAGCCGCCATACCTGCGGTACCGGGTTTGGCAGAAGCAGGATGTTTGACCAATGAAACGGTATTTACCTTGACTGAACGACCGCAACGGTTGGCAGTGATTGGCGGCGGTCCGATTGGTTGCGAACTTTCCCAGGCATTTCGCCGGTTAGGGTCGGAGGTTGTGCTGTTTCATAAAAACGCCCATATTCTGGACAAAGAAGATGCTGATGCCGCAGAAATTGTGCAGCAACGGTTTTTAAAGGAAGGCATCCAACTGCTGCTCAATGCCACCTTAGACCGGGTTGAGGTGCAGCCGCAGGGTAAAGTCATCCACTACACCTCAGCAGGGCAATCCAGTTCGGTAACGGTCGATGCGATTTTAATTGGTGCAGGACGGGTGCCCAATGTCGATGGCATGAATTTAGATGCGATCGCCGTGCAATACGACAAGCATAAGGGAGTGCAGGTCGATGATTACTTACAAACAAGCAATCCCCGGATCTATGCTGCCGGGGATATTTGTATGGATTGGAAATTTACCCATGCTGCCGATGCCGCAGCGCGGATTGTCCTGAAAAATACGTTATTTTCACCGTTTGGGTTGGGGCGTTCTAAACTCAGTGGATTAACGATGCCCTGGGCAACCTATACCGATCCAGAAATCGCCCATGTGGGGTTATACGAACGTGAAGCCCAGGCAAAGGGGATCGAGCTCAATACGTTTACGATTCACCTGAGTGATGTCGATCGGGCGATCGCCGATAGTGAAACCGAAGGGTTTGTCAAAATTCACGTCAAGCGCGGCACCGACCAGATTATCGGAGCCACAATCGTAGCTGCCCACGCTGGCGATCTGATCAGCGAAATTACCCTGGCAATGGTGAATAAAATCGGGCTGGGTAAAATTTCTAGCGTCATCCACCCCTACCCCACCCAGGCAGATGCGATTAAAAAAGCTGCCGATGCCTATCGCCGCACCTTACTGACGCCGCGCACTGCCAACTTGCTCAAATTCTTAATGAAGTTATCTTAGACACCTAGAACATGGCTCAATTTGGGTATATTTTGTGAAGTGAAAACTGTGTTTTCACTTCACAAAACCGTTTGCCTAACGGATGGGTCAACGCGGTGAATCGGATTCTGACAGAAATTGTCGGAATATAGCAATCTCGAATGGATTGTGAGAGGCTCACCCCGACGGGGTGAGCCTCTCACAACCGATCATTTTCACAGATCAAATAGGAGCGCTATACATGGGTTGCTGTTAGCCAGGAATGGGTGAGTCAAGAGAATGCGATCGCTGACGCAAAATTTAAGACTCCTTTTTCTATATTTAAGGCTAAACTCCTAAGATTCTAAGTCAATTCTCAGCTTGATCCGATTGAATAAAGAAGATGAAATCTGTTTTAACGAACACAGCAATTGGATTAAAAAACTGCTAAGCAATCTCCGGTTCATATTTCTATTCTCAGCATTAAACTAATATCAATTCTCTCAACGATGCTTCCGGAGCTTGAAACCAAGCATGGGCAAGAGAAAGGAGCTTAATTGGGTAGCCGCAAACCCTTAATTCTTCGATCTATATCTCAGCACAATTAAAACCTAAACCTAAAGCCCTATGCCGTCCGTACAGCAGGCAGTGTAGAATTTCACAGCTTGATCTTCAATCATGATGACCGACGGATCAAGGCTTAAATGGTGTCGGGGGTTCGGTGTACCCTATACGACAGAGTTTAATACGTGCAATATGAACAATCACTCTGGTTTCAAGCGGACGTATCGGTGAGCATCGGTCATCCCTGAGATGGTGAGTTAGGTGTATATTTGGGGCTTAATTAAAGAAGATTTATAGCAGATTTAATTTTAAAGTTTTCCATAATTTTCAGTGAGATTTCAACCTTATCGACACGCTGAATTACAAGCTGAAGACAACGGGAACTCAAGAACGCATGAGCTAGTTGCAGACATGAAGGTGGTTAAGCAAGTCCTGAATAAATTAAGCAAGCGCAACTATGGCGGCATTGATCCCTCTTCGCTGCAATTTCGGTTAACGATAGGTGTCGCTTTAGTATCGCTGTTGGGGTTGGGTGGGTTAGCGGCATGGACGAGTTGGAAGATGCAGCGGATGATCTTCGATACGCATAGTGGCGATTTAGAGGCAATTATCGAACATCTACCCCGCGAAATTGTTGATGAAAGCCCTGCCGCATCTAGCCACCGGATGCAAACGGTGGTCAATCAGTGGTCGTCTTCCGATTTATGGTTGTGGGTCAAGCAACCGGGAGGCAAGGTAATTGCCCAATCTCCCCTGTTTCCCGATGCAACCATCAAACGGGCATTGATCGCTTCAACTCAATTGTCTGTTAACCCCCGCATTGATGCGATCAACGGACATTATGTCGTCTGGTGCAGTACGCCACTACCGATGAATAATCAGCTGGGGTATATCTATGTCGCCCGAGATGTGACACAAGATTATCGGATGATGCTGACCATCACCCAAAGTCTGGTGATTGGCACCCTGATGGCGATCGCCACATTAACTGCTATCAGTGCCTTATTTATCTGGCGATCGCTCCATCCCTTGCGGCAAACGGCACAGATGGCATGTGGTAAAGCGGGTACCAACCAGGCAGTAGACCCCAACCAGGCACCGGGTGAGGTGCGAGAACTCGTCGAAAACTGGAATCGTTTGCTTGATCAACTGTCGAAAACCGGAGAGCAACAACGGCAATTTACCAACGGTGTCTCTCACGAACTGCGCACGCCCCTCAGCGTCGTCTATGGCTATTTACAAAGCATCCTGAGACGCGGCACAAACCTGACACCCCAACAAAAGGAAGCCCTACAAATCGCGGCATCTGAGACAGAGCGGACAATTCAAATGTTGCAAGACTTGCTCGACCTGGCACGGGCAGAATGCGGCACCGTGCAATTTGACCTTAAGCCTTTGCCCTTAGATGAGATTGTGGCAGCGGTGGTGAGTATGACGGAGGAATGCGAGCAGCGTTCGTTTCAACTGGAAGCGCCCGTCGTTCCGGTGACCGTGATTGCCGATCAACACTACCTGATGCAAGCGCTCATTCATCTGGTGAATAATGCGGTGCAATTTTCCGATGCCCAGCAGCCTGTGGTGCTCAACTGGAAGCAAGAGCAAGATCTGGCTGTGATTCAGGTTTGCGATCGCGGCTGCGGGATTCCGGAAGCCCAGCAAGAGCGGATTTTTGATCCGTTTTATCGGGTTGATCCTTCTCGCGCGCGGTCTACCGGAGGGGTTGGGCTGGGGCTGGCGATCGCCAAAGCCCTAATCGAAAACATGAACGGTACCCTCTCTGTCTACTCGGTACCCAACCAGGGCAGTACCTTCACCATCACCCTACCTACCCGATTAGTCACAGTTCCTAAACAACTATCCTCCAGTTCAACACCTTAACCTCTCTCTAAATCATTCCCCATCCTTCTAGCTATTGGTTCAGATATTGGTTCAGTATAGGAGTCACTCTATGTCAGCACATATCTTACTTGTTGAAGATGAAGTTAAACTGGCTCGTTTTATCGAACTAGAATTGGGCTGTGAAGGCTACCAGATTAGCGTAGAACATGATGGCTTATCGGGGTTGACCAAGGCGCGTGAGGCGACGCCCGACCTGGTAATTTTAGATTGGATGCTGCCAGGATTAACGGGCTTAGAGGTGTGTCGGCGGTTGCGGACAACGGGCAATAAAGTCCCGGTCATTTTGTTAACGGCTAAAGATGAAGTCAGCGATCGCGTAGCTGGGTTAGATGCCGGAGCCGATGATTATGTTGTAAAACCGTTTAGTATCGAAGAGTTGCTGGCTAGAGTGCGGGCTCATTTACGCCGCACCCAGGAAGAAGATGCCGACCAACTGCAATTTGAAGACTTGACCCTCAATCGTCGTACCCGCGAGGTCATCCGCAATCACCGACCGATTGAACTCACAGCAAAAGAATTTGATTTGCTCGAACATCTGCTGGCACACCCCCGTCAGGTGATTACCCGCGATCGCATCTTAGAAGAAGTCTGGGGCTATGACTTCATGGGCGACTCTAATATCATCGAAGTCTACATCCGCTATCTCCGCCTCAAACTCGAAGAAAACGGCGAAAAACGGCTGATCCAAACCGTGCGGGGTGTGGGCTACGTCCTAAGAGATTAGGTCTAACGGCTCTTGATACCAATCTTTTATGAAGTTGCGCCAAACTAGAACCCCCTGTGGTTCCCCTTGGCAAGGGGGACGGCGACAGCCGGGGGTTGAATAAGACGTAGCTTCACATTAAATCGGTATGAGAGAGCGGCGCACGCCGCTCTCTCAAGAGCCATCATCTATCCGGGCGTAAAGCGCTATAGATAGGAACCCTTAATCGCCACTGACAAAGGCTTGCATTTTCCATTCGCCGTCTACTTTACCAAATAGCGCCCGATAGCCAACAGGAGAATACGCATAACGACTCGACACAAATCCGCGTTGTCCATCTGGCAAAATCACAGGTCGCCAACCGTCTAAGGTTTCCATCGCTTGCAGTTGCGGCTCAGTCATTGTCGCCAGGGCTTGACTGTCAACTTTAAGGATTTCGTTGGCGACCGTTGCAACCACGGGGCTAGTGGCATTGGCTTCCGTATGAACCTCTACCCCTTCGCCAACGATGAAGATATCCACAAACGCATCGGCAATTTCAGGCGCTTGAAATACGGAGGGGCAAGCCCAGGTCGTATCGTCGGGCGGATTCCCTGGCACTGCATTGGCACAACCGATCGCCAGCGATCGCTCTAAATATTTCCAGAACGGAGCATCGGGGTTATCGAGGTCCTGTTCATCTAAGCGGGTCGGGTTACCAAAGGAAAGCCGAATATTTGGATCTGCAATCGACCGAATATAGTTGGCATCGCGATCGCTAACGGCTTGGCGGAGATCTGCTCGAAACGTAAAGAAATCACTGCCTGCGTCCACCTGGTCGATCGGTTGAGCCGGTCGCGGAGCATAGGAGTTTGCCGAGGTGCCTGTAGAAGGAACTGGGCTGGGGGTCGTGGTTGCCGTTGCTGTGACATCGGCAGGTGGAGTCGTCGTCTCCTGGGGTGCTTGACAGGCAGCTAACGTACCCGCCATCAGTAATGCGGCGATCGCCCCGATGGTTAACCGTTGGTTATGTTTCATCTGAATTTTGGTTTGAAAAATGTTGTATGAGATACCAAATCATAGGTTGAATCTCTTGGCGATCGCATCCATCCCAAGGACATTTCACTCAGCCCCTCAGCATTGCTATGAACGTCATGCAGAGTCTAGCTTTCATAGCAACTCTCAGCCCAATTCAGCCATTCTATGTTCTGCCGCAATTGTCAATTGAGTGGAGGATCGATTATTGTTTGAACGCCATGCTCTGCATGGCGTTCAAACAATAATCTGGTGCTAGCCAAGCCCGAAGCGCTATACTGCCTAAAATTCCATGGGATGATAGGATTTCTACGATATTGCTATTTAATCATTGAGTTCCATTAGTTATGGATTTAAAGGCTTTAATCCGAGATATTCCAGACTTTCCCAAACCGGGTATCGTCTTTCGAGACATCACAACTCTGCTGCGCAACCAAGCAGGGCTTCAGTACGCCATCGATAGTCTCGCCGAAAAATGTGCAACGCTCAGCCCAGACTATATTGTTGGCATGGAATCTCGCGGGTTTATCTTCGGGACTGCCCTGGCTTATAAGATGGGAGTCGGTTTTATTCCCGTCCGCAAACCGGGGAAATTGCCAGCAGCCGTTCATGCCATCGAATACGAACTGGAATATGGCATCGATCGCTTAGAAATGCATCAAGATGCAGGACATCCGCAAGCCAGAGTGTTAGTGGTAGACGATTTGATTGCCACCGGAGGTACGGCGGTTGCAACTGCTAAACTAATCGAACAAGGCGGCTGCGAACTCGTCGGATTTGCCTTTGTGATTGAGCTAGTCGGCTTAAACGGACGCAAAAATTTGCCCGATGTCCCTATCGTTACGCTGGTACAGTATTAAATCCGGTGTAAATCATCAGGTCGTGTTACAAATCTGGTATTCGTTTTTGGGCAAGGCGCACTCTACACGCCTTTCCCAAAAACTCAGGAGCCGTTTCCCCATTCCCTCTACTCTCTTCAACCACGTCTCTCTATGACTTCTACGAAAGCCACGTCGATTCAGCAGGTGATTCAGTCAATCGGCGATCGCTTGATTGCAGCGGTCACGAGTGAAACCTTTACCTATGTGGTCAAACGACTCTTGCAGGCATTACTGACGCTGTTGTTGGCATCGGCATTGAGCTTTTTTATCATTCAATTGGCACCGGGCGATTATCTAGATACGTTGCGACAAAGCCCACAAATTTCAGAAGACACCTTGAAGGCGCTGGAGCAACAGTTTGGCTTAGATAAACCTGCGATCGAGCAATATGGGCGGTGGCTCACCCGAATTGTTACTCGGGGAGATTTTGGCTATAGCTTTGCTTATCAGCGTTCGGTGACGGCATTGCTATGGGAGCGGATTCCGGCAACGTTGTTGCTATCGATCGCATCGTTGATTTTGACCTGGGCGATCGCTATTCCGTTGGGGATTATCGGAGCCGTGCATCAAAATAAAGCGATCGATCGCGTTTTGCGAGTGATGAGCTACATTGGGCAGGGCTTTCCGACGCTGATTACCGGACTGCTGTTACTCTTCCTGGCACAAAATCTGTCGCCGCTGTTTCCCGTAGGTGGCATGACCAGTATCGATCACAACGATCTGCAACTGCCCGGTAAAGTCTTGGATATTGCGTGGCATATGATTTTGCCAACGCTGGCATTGAGCATTACGGGGTTTGCCGGATTGCAACGAATTGCGCGGGGTGAATTGCTGGATGTGCTGCGGCAAAACTATATTCAAACGGCTCGTGCTAAAGGCTTACCCGAAAATCGGGTGATCTATGTTCATGCCCTGCGCAATGCGGTGAATCCATTGATTACGTTGCTGGGGTTTGAGTTTTCTGGGTTACTCGGTGGCGCATTTATCACCGAAAACTACTTCAATTGGCCTGGATTGGGACGATTGATTTTGCAAGCAGTGACCGCTCAGGATTTGTATTTGGTCATGGCAAGTTTGATGATGGGGGCAACAATGCTGATTTTGGGGAACTTGCTGGCAGATCTAATGCTCAAAACAGTCGATCCCCGCATCAAGCTATCTGACATTAACTAGTATTGCAAACACAAAATTTTGCAACATGGGGGTTTGGGGGCTGCGCCCCCAAGAGGGGGTTTTACCCCCTCCACCCCCTCTAAAACTTTTAAGTTGGTGTACTAGACCCCAGATATACCACGCTATATCCTACGCGCAGCGTTCGACACAAGGTTTTTAGCGTTGTACCGATTTAAGCAGACCGCACAGCAATCAATCGTCTGTCAGGGCGCAGAGCACCGCTTCTCAACACATCACATGTGCTTAAGCCATGGCTCCAAAATAGTTGGGAGTAAAGGTGCCGTGCAATCCATACGGAACGTGGTGTTTGAGATGTAGACGGGCGATCGCCCCTTGACTCAGATCCCGCGCATCCAAAATCACGACATCAGAGCGATCGCGTTGGGCATCAAATACCATCGTAATCAGCCAGCCATCATCTTCGTTGCCGTCGTAGGTAGTGCTGGGTAAGCCATCGGGCATAGCTGAAGGATGACGGGGCACAAACACAGGTTCGCCAACAAATCCAGATGGTGCCGCACTCCAGAGCTGGCGATCGCCTGACTCCAGATCGAGTTTGATAATCGCTTGCAGCGGCGCATTCCCTGTGAATGCATGGGCAGCTCCCAAATAGACATAGCGATAAGGGCGTCCAACATGCCCTGGATGCAGCGTCGGAAATTCGCAACAGCGGCTTTCTAACAATGTCTGACTGGCGGTACCCGCCGCTAAATTGACTCGAAATCGCCAGAGTTCACCCGGTGCCAGTACCTCGAACTTAACATCTCGATAATCTTGATCGGGATCGACCGCCGGAAAATCGGCATAGGCTACAGAGTCGATATAGAGCGCATCCTCATGTTCAAAGGCATTGGCATGGTGAAACACAAAACCCGTCTTAATAGGAATCATCTGGATCGCCGACGTGCCATCCCGAGGAATCACAATCAGTTGAGAGGGCTGATTTTTCTGTAGGGTGATACATTCGCCTGCACCCCGCCAACCTAGTAAATAGGGTAGAGGATTAAACGAAACTGGATTTTGCAGAAAGATGCAATAGTTCGGCGTGATGGCAAAGTCGTGCATGAAGGCAAAACCCGGAACCATCCGAGTTTGCTGCTGCACTAACGCCCCTGTCGGGTCAAATTCGTAAATTGTGATGGCGGTCGAAAGTCCGGGTTTAATGGCAAAGTTAACGAGACGGGGCGATCGCCCTGTTTCTGGGCACGCCGGATCAATCCAGGGATGAGCCGCAAAGGCAGATCCCGGTTGCAAAACCCCATTGAGATAATCGATGCCGATCGTTTCTAACGTTTGGGGATCAAGCCGGTAAGGTTCGGCAGCTTCCCACAACGCCAGGAGTTTGTCCCCCCAGTAAATCACCTGGGTATTGGCAATATTTTTCAGGCGCGTATCGAATAAATTCGCCAGCCATCCCCCCGGTTTTTGGGTGCCAAACACCCCCCGATAGAGAAATTTCTGTGCCTGTTGCTCAGCAACAAAGCCATCGGTGCGCACAAAACGGTTACGGAAATGCGCTTTGCCATCGGCAAAGGCGATCGCACAAATCATGCCATCGCCATCAAAGGGATGCCGTACCGACTGCCCGTCGCGATCCAACAGGGCAGGTCCATTACGAAACAAGGTTCCCTGTAGATCAGCGGGAATCTGTCCCTCGATGTCGTCGATCGGATAATCAAACTCTTCCGTCAGCGATCGATAGCCTTTGCGCCAATCTTGGATCTGATAAGGAACCGGGGCAGATGGGGTGGTATCGTCCTGAAATTGAACCGTTTGCATCTTAAATTAGGGAAATTAGGGTTGTTAGGGTTGCCGGGTGCTGTCCTGGAAGATTGAAGAGGTTCGCTACGCGAACCCCTCAACCTATCTAAAACACACCTGTTTTAATTCAACGGATCTTCGATAGGCTGGCTTTCAGCAGAATGAGGGGGTGGTCCAGCAACCACAGGAACCAGTTCTAGATCGCCTGTGAGATCGACCGTGTGTAACGGCATGCTGAGTTCCACTTCTGATTGCGTTGAAGGAGGGAGGGCATCAGGCGAGGCGATCGCCTCAAATTCGATGGCTTCCGTTTCCTGATTGGGCAACCAACCCAGCAGGGGCAAGGGCAATAACGTACTGAGATTGGTAATCACGACCAGCAACCAGAGGTTATCGAAATTGCTGTCACTCACTCCCAAAACATGCATCAACCCTGCGCCCATTTCGTAGGACAGCAGTGCTGCTAAGTTAGTCACCGACATCAACAGCGCAAACAAGGTTGCTTCAACCCCCGGAGGGCAGAGGCGAGCCGCTAAAACCAAAACGGGCATATAGGCGATCTGCCCCATGACGGTTAAGACCAGGCTGTCGCCCAGGCTAAACCAATGATCGTCAATGCCCAGGGCACGATTGGCATGGGTCACTAACAACAGCATGGTCATCCCCAAGATGGCTGAGGTTACCATTGTCCAGCCGAAGATCGTGCGAAACGGAATGGAGCGGAAGAATCGCTGAAACATCCAGATGCCAACCAGAGAGGCGATACTGGTGACTAATCGAACCCGTCCGAGAAACTCTGGAGAAAAGCCCAGTTCGTTAGTCGTAAAGAAAAAGAAAGCTGATTCTGCGGTGGGCGTGGCTTGCCAAAGAAACAAAAACACCGTGGGCATCCAGATGGATTTTTGGGCGATCGCCCCTTTCAACTGTTTAATCTGTTGCCCCACTACCGACCATTCCATGGCTCGTTCAACGGGCAATTCGGCAATCAACCCTGCTACCAAAGAAACGATCAGCGGGAACGTTGCCGTAATCCCAAAAACCGTGCGGGTGCTGAAATGCTCTAACAAAAAGCCACTGAAGTAAGCGGTTAACAACCCACCCAGAGCCGATGATCCCCAGCACAACGATTGCAGCGACCCTGCATCTTGCAACGATTCGGTTCGTGCCCGCTCAACCACCAGCGAATCTACAATAACGTCGCTGAATGCGATGGATAGCGAACTCAAGGCGATCGCCAATGTTGCTGACCAGGCACTGTGGACGGAGGTTGCCAAAATAATCCAGGCACTCGTGCCCAGTAAGCCCGACAAGATCAGATACGGTCGGCGACGATAGCCAAACAGCGGCAATCCATCCGACAGAAACCCAAACAACGGCTTGATCATCCAGGGAATAGCAGCAATCCCCAGCAAAGCAGAGACTTCCGCTGGCCCCAAGCCCAACTCATCTTTGAGGAAAAAACTGATGGCAAGTCGTGCTAACCCCAAGACACCCTGGACAAAATAGACCAGCAGAATGGCGACCAATTCAGGGCTGGGCTCGTGACCCAAAAATATCTTGGTGGTCAGAGAGTCCTTGAATTTCGCTAGCTTTGTTGAAGAAGCAACCATGCAATATGCGATCGTTAAGAAATATCAACACTTCCTACTATGATATCTCTCCCCTCTCAAGTGTCTACCGACTTGTGCATTAAAACTGACCCAGAAGCGGGGAGCCAGGGAAGGATAAAATAAGGATCTTTTAGCTGAAAGCTATCTACATGAGGAACTTGCAGGCTCACTAACCCTCTCTCTCCCGATTGCCCAATTAATCGGATCTAATTTTTCGGTGTGACTGGTTTTGAGTATGAATGTGCATGTGAAGCCTGCGGTTTCACATGCACATTCATACTAGGATTCAGCAATACCAATTTTCTTTTATCAATTGTTTAGCCACATTACTTTAGCGGAGCAACTCGTCAATGGGACAAGGTAAATTAATCGTTCTCACCGGCCCCAGTGGTGTCGGCAAAGGAACTTTGTTGCGATCGCTACTCCGCCGTCATCCTGAGTTATATGTGTCCGTTTCTGTTACCACTCGCACTCCCCGTGACGGTGAAGTCAATGGCAAACATTATTTTTTTACCGATCGCTCGCAGTTTGAGCAAATGGTAGAAGATAACGAATTGCTAGAGTGGGCTGAGTTTGCGGGCAATTTCTATGGCACGCCACGGCGGGCGGTAGAGCAAAAAATTCGCGATGGCAAATGGGTGGTTTTAGAAATTGAACTACAAGGTGCTCGCCAGATTCATCAAAGCTTTCCGGGTGCTTTCCGTATTTTTGTTCTGCCGCCATCGTTAGAAGAACTAGAATATCGTCTGCGACGGCGTGGTCAAGACCCAGAAACCGCGATCGCTCGTCGTCTTGCCCATGCTCATGCCGAAATTCAAGCCGCCGATGAATTTGATTTGCAGGTGGTCAATGACGATCTGGAGCAAGCACTCGACCAAATTGAATTGGCGCTGTTTCCGACCCTGAATCTTGCCACCCCAGCCTCGGTTGATGGATAATAGCTGGCTCTCACATAACCCCCGCAATCGATCTGGGCGCGACATGTTGTAACTTGTCAGCTCTAAGGGCAAGGCGGCGCTGAATAGACGTATGAATTTGCCCCCCAACCCCCAATTCTGGGGGAGCCGGATTGCTCAAAGTCTCCCAGACGTGGGGGACTTAGGGGACTTAGGGGACTAGTCACGTTGCCACCGCTCACCATTCATCCCCGTATTCAGTCACGCCAAGGGCAATAAGCACAATAAAAAGAGGGAGCAAGCTGAGCTTGCTCCCTCCTGAATAGATCAAAAAGGAAGGTTGGGATAGATAAAATCTGTCCTCAACCCATTTCAAATGCGTCTTAAGGCAGGGGATGGAACAACAAATCCGGGAAAAAACGATTGAATTCAATCAAAATTCCGGCTGTGATAAACATCCAGATGGTTGCCAAAACTGGCGCTGTGGAAAGGTATTTAACGAAATACTGCATCTGTAATACGCTCCGAAACTACGGAAATGATCGAGGCACAGCAAGCAATTGAAGAGGTGGATATTGAATACCAGCAATTCCCCAAACGAGTTTGAGGAAACGCAGGTCGAATCCACCCAAAACGAATCAAAGAGTCAACAGATAAAGGTAACGAATCTATCGGGGTGAAACCGGGATTTCGCTATCTTTGACTGTTAATTCACCCGTTGTGAACTCTTTCAGTGCTGCCAGGGGCCAGAGGAAACCCGTTAGCATACAAGCCGTTGCCTTCGGTAGATCAATAATGATCTCACCCATTTCAGGATCCTTCGTTTTGCTAACGGCGATCAGGTAGGCACGACCTACCCAACCGATCCAGCCAGCAATGTAAAGGAACAGCACGCTAGGAATTAAGAATTCGCCAGCGTGGCTGAGCGTACCATCCACGATTAGGTGGGGCAGCCCCTCGGTACCGCAGGAAAGCTGAGAGTATGCTTCAAAACGAGCCTTAGCTTGAGCAGTCGTTGCTTTAGCAGCACGTTGCTGATAAGCGGGATTCGCACTGCAAGGAGTCAAAACGTCAGCAGAGGCAGGCGGAGCAAATCCAACCCAGAGAAAAAACACTAAAACTAGAGCAAACAACCGTCGCATGGAATTGTTTCCCTTCATTACAAAAAACAAAGTTTTTCGTACAAAATTTAAGCTATTTGTACAGACTAACGCTGAACTTCAGAGCAATCATACTGCTAGAGGGAAACCCAGTAAAGTTAAGCTTTTTAACAGATGCGATCGCCAATAATTTTTATTGCTGAAATCGTCCAGAGAAAATTCGCTGCCAAAGCTGAGTTTGGGTCATATTTTCACCCTAAAAATTCTGGATTCTCTATCTCTATCGATCGCTGTGTCAGCTTACCTTCTGGGGTTTAGATGTGACCGTTTAGAGATTTGGTATACACTCCTAAAGGATTCCATCTGTCCACTCTCTGCAAATCTCTCTGCAAATCCCTGCAAAACATTTCGCGTTGCTCTATTGAATGTCTGAAACTATGAAAAAGATTATCCAAACGGATCAAGCACCTGCGCCCGTCGGTCCCTATAATCAGGCGATCGCTGCGACCGGGCAGATGGTTTTTGTGGCTGGGCAAATTGCCCTTGATGCCAAAACAGGTGCGATCGTGGGTGACGGGGATGTCGCGGCACAAACCGAACAGGTGCTGGCAAACCTCACTGCTATTCTCACGGCAGCTGGAGCCACATTAGACGATGTGGTAAAAACCTCCGTTTTTTTGGCAGATATGAATGACTTTGCGGCAATGAATGCCGTCTATGCCAAAGCCTTTGGAGAAGACAATGCGCCTGCCCGTGCCTGTGTGGAAGTGTCGCGCTTGCCGAAAGATGTGCGGGTCGAAATCGAGTGTATCGCCGTCATTTAATCGGTTTTGATCGCGTTTGATCACTACTAATCACGGCTATTGCATCGCTGGTGAGATAGGTTGTCCCAGACAAACGATTGCTAAACTCATTAGAATTTTGATTGGGGCGCGGCAGAGCCGCGCCCCAATCAAAATTCCAACGAACCGTAAATCCTTAAAGAGTGGGCGTTATCCCGACCCTACGAATTCATGTCAACCGTTTTGGCGTTAGAGACCAGTTGTGATGAGACCGCTGTGGCGATCGTGCGCGATCGCCAGGTGCTGAGTAATGTTGTATCGTCTCAGATCCAGATTCATCAGCCATATGGCGGGGTTGTACCCGAGGTGGCATCACGCCAACATGTGGAAACGATCAATCTGGCGATCGCCCAAGCCCTGGAGCAAGCGGAATTAGCCTGGTCGCAGATCGACGGTATCGCAGCCACCTGTGCACCCGGTTTGGTGGGGGCATTGTTGGTCGGGTTAACCGCTGGTAAAACGCTGGCAATGGTTCACCACAAGCCCTTCATTGGGGTTCACCATCTCGAAGGACACCTCTATGCCTCTTATCTGAGTGAGCCTGAGTTGCAACCCCCTTTCCTTTGCTTATTGGTGTCGGGTGGGCATACCAGCCTGATCTACGTCAAAGACTGCGGGCATTACGAAATTTTGGGGCAAACACGGGATGACGCGGCTGGGGAAGCGTTTGATAAAGTTGCCCGATTGCTGAAGTTAGGATATCCCGGCGGTCCGATCATCGATCGCCTTGCTAAATCTGGTAATCCTCAAGCATTTCCCTTACCCGAAGGACAAATTTCACTTCCCGAAGGCGGCTATCATCGCTACGACTCCAGCTTCAGCGGTCTGAAGACTGCCGTTTTACGGCTCACGCAAAAATTGCAAGAGACAGGCGAACCGCTTCCGGTTGCTGATTTGGCGGCTAGTTTTCAGGCAACGGTGGCAAAAGCGCTGACTAAGCGGGCGATCGCCTGTGCCCTCGATTACGGGTTACAGACCATTGCCGTTGGCGGTGGTGTTGCGGCTAATAGTGCGCTACGCCAACATCTACAAACTGCTGCGACGGCTCATAACCTGCGCGTTTTGTTTCCACCCTTACGGTTTTGTACCGATAATGCCGCCATGATTGCTTGTGCAGCGGCTGAGCACCTTGATCGGGGAGATCGATCGCCTCTAACGATGGGGGCACACTCTCGCATGGCAATCTCAGCCGTGATGAGCCTCTACCGTGAGAACTTGAATGAGTCACCCTAACCCTGTAACGGTAAGGCTCACAACCCGTCAGCTTAGTTGAGCGATCGCTGGCTCTGCCAGCGATCGCTCAACCAGGCATAGGTTTTATTCAATCCCCCATGCTACGGACGCCAACCTGTTGTTTTCCAACCTCAGAGGGTGGTTGAATGGAAGGGGTTATGGATAATGTGACGCATAGCTATCAGTTGATATAGAGTCAAGGAGAAATTAATGAGAAGATTTCGGTCGATTTTAAGTTTGTTCGTTGCGGCGATCGCCATCTTCTTAGTCAGTTGTAGTTCTGCACCCGTTGCCAGGGGTCCTGTTTACACGACGGCTCAATTGGCGCAAATCGAGCAATATACAACTGGAGTCACAGAATTACGCGATCGCTTACTCGAAATTCCACCGCTCGTACAAAAGCAAAATTGGGTGGACGTACAATCCTTCATCCATGGACCGTTGGGCGAACTCCGTGTGCGCATGAGCCGATTGGCACGCAGTCTAGAGCCGAAAGTTCGAAGCAAAGCGCTCCAGGCAGCCAAAGAAGTCTACGAAGATTTGAACTTGATTGATGAAGCAACCCTGACTAGAGATAGTAAGAAGGCACTGCTGAGCTACAATCGCACCATCAAAGACTTTGAGGCATTCTTGAAATACGTCCCTGCCGACGCATTGAATAGTTAATCAAATCAGTGAAAATTTAGGGGAGTGGTGAGCGATGCTTACCATTCCCCTAAATTTTTGTTCGTCTCTTATCTCAAAATCGTGAATTTGATTAACCCCAACTCATTTTGAGAGAACGATGGCTCCGCCATCGTTCTCTCAGACCAAATTCAAACAAATTTGTATTACAAACACTAAATTTTGCAACCTGGGGGGTTTGGGGGCTGCGCCCCCAAGAGGGGGGTTCACCCTCTCCACCCCCTCTAAAACTTTTAAGTTGGTGTACTAGGTGTTGAGTGAAAGCCATGCGGAGTGTCACGCTCACTCACACCCGTAATCTATTCAGGCGCGTAGCGCCATAGGCTAACGATAGGGTTGTCTCGGATGACGCATGTAGCAGTAATTGGATGTGGCGTGATAGGCGCAGCGATCGCCTATGAACTCAGTCAGGTTAACGGTCTGAAAGTGACTGTGTTAGATCCTCAACCGCCTGCCCAAGCTTCGACAGGGGCGGCATTGGGGGTATTAATGGGGGCAATTAGCCAGAAAACGAAAGGACGAGCCTGGACACTTCGGCAAACGAGCTTGCAACGCTACGAAACGTTGATTCCAGAACTAGAAGCCGCCACGGGTCAAACCATTCCCTACAATCGTCAGGGTGTTGTCATGCTGTGCTTTGAGCAGCCAGAACTAGAGCGCTGGCAACACTTAAGGGATATTCGCCATGGTCAAGGTTGGCAGTTGGAACTCTGGGATACGGCAGAGCTGGAGGAGCGCTGTCCTCAGATCCAGACGTCCCGTTGCATAGCCGCCATCCATTCTCCCGGCGATCGCCAGCTTGACCCTACGGCTCTGACTCAGGCATTGGTCACAGCCGCTCAGCACAACGGGGTCGAATTTCATTTTGATGCAACGGTCAAGAGCCTCCCCTATTTGCGATCGCCTCAGCCCAATGACACCAGCGCGTTACCCGACACCCCCCTCATGCAAGTGTCGGCAATTGACATTGAAACAGCAGCAGCAGACAGATCAACAGCATCGCTCTCGGTGGATTGGGTCGTGGTGGCTGCCGGATTGGGATCAACCGACTTAACCCAATTTGCGCCGCAGCCGTTGGATATTCGTCCGGTATTGGGGCAGGCAATGTGCTTACGTTTAGAGCAACCGTTAGGCCATCCTAGCTTCCAACCCGTCATCAGTGGAGAAGATATCCACATCGTTCCCGTTGGCGATCGCGAGCATCGCGAGTATTGGGTTGGTGCAACTGTGGAGTTTTCAGCCGAATCGGGAGACCTATCTGCCGACCCAGAGCAACTGCAAAACGTTTTACAACGGGCGATCGCCCTCTGCCCAGCCTTAGCCCACGGCACCGTTCTAAAAACCTGGTCGGGCTTACGACCACGTCCGTTCAATCGTCCGGCTCCTATTATTGAACCGCTGACCGGCTATAGTAACGTCTTGTTGGCAACCGGACATTACCGCAATGGTGTGTTGTTAGCACCGGCAACAGCGATCGCCATTCGGGAAAAAATGGGGTACTGAAGGCATCGTCGATACAGACAGAGTTTTCAGATCAGATTTACTCCAGGCACCTTATTTCGCTCGTTCCTAAAAAGTGCCAGTTCAGAGCCATGCCTGATCAACCGACAAAAGTGCCAGAAAGCGCATTCTACCGCAGGGACAAGTTTTGCCGAAACGCTGACTGCAAACCGATTAGGCATTTGCTAAACCTGCCCTTACGAAGATTTGTCAGTTAATCAGCAGATCTCCAGAAAGGGAGCATGGAAGACGATGTCTTCCATGCTCCCTTTCTCAATCTTTACGTTTCAAATCGGTCGCTGTTGGTAATAAAAATGATGCTATTTTTATTGATTCCGCATCTTCCGCAAGATAGAACTTTTTTCTCTATTTTCTCAAGAACGGATCTTTCAAATCTTTACTATGAACTCGACAACATTTAATGATAAAAAGACGATTTAATGTTGTGTAGTTTACCAGGTGTACCCTCCACGATTCGAACGGGTTAGAGTATGAGTTTTCTCTGAAAACGCTTTATTCTGACCTGATCGCTAATTTGTTGAGGATGGGTAGCCTATCTTTAATCATTTAGAGGATCTCTGGAGATTGTCGAACTTTAAAATTCACACTCTGATCTTGTTTTGATTTTACGTTCAGAGTTAAAACAGAGATCTAATTCAGTGCGATCGCATCCAATTGATCGGTCACCGTGATCGCACGGATCGCTGTCACTCTGAAAAATAGTTGTAGATCAACGCTAAAATCCTGATTTCAGTGATAGCGTCTAAGCCCCTATTGCCGATCCGATGCGCGATCGCATCTATTACGTTTAGATAAAATTTGTAAACTTAGCAAGCTCAAGACTACGACTCCGTATTCATTTTTAAGTGATCGTGGTGTTACTAAAATTCCCCTATGAGTAACGCACTTCTTCACAAATCATTTACGGACAAACCAAGATAGCTGGGCGCATAACTCATTGTTTATACGAAGTACATAATCAACAAGAACGAAATTCATTGGTAATCGTCATTACTTTTACTGAAGTTTAAGGAGTTGCCAAAATCGTAGTTTTCCCCTTGATGATGTGAATATATTGTTACCACAATGAAAACCTATATGAGAAATTTATAGCTGCAACTGTAGACTGCTACTAAGTTCGCCTCTCAGACTGGGCTAGGATGTGCCTCACCCCTTTCGTGCATCACCAGGGTTTATCCCCATCTCAATCCATTAACCCAACGGTTACTTGTTCACGTTCCTCTTTGTCACTTCATCTTCAACAGGAAGGCAGCCATGTCAACCCGAAAGTTAACTAGAGCCATCCAGCAGCTTTCACAGCAGATTGGCAACACCGTTAGATTACTCACGAAAGGTATCGTTACCTGGCTTTTGCGATCGCTGCTGTTATTGGGCAGGCAGCCCCTGTTTGTGCAGGCAGGCTTTGTGTTACCAACCACTGTCTTGCTATTGCTCATTCTCACCCTGACCGTGGGTTCCATCGGTTATCGCACCTATACGCGATCGCAAGAAACCATTGGAGAACGGCAACAACGCGTCATTTATAACTCCGGTACGCCAGCGATCGATCGAGCAAAGTCGAAACTAGAATACATGTTCGATCGGCAGCGCGATTTTCGTCTGCCAGCGGGGATTCCTAGCGAATTGCAATTGTTGGGGATGCTCTACAACGATGGGCGCACCATCAACGCGGGAGGAGGCTCAACGATTAGAGTTACCCCTATCATTCCGCCGCCCAATGCCCCCAGTTGCTCAACCACAGCTCCCTCAGCGGACTGTGATGTTTACACCTTCCCCGGTGAAACACGGGTTGATATTAATGGCGACGGCACCGTTGACAATGCCTGGAGCTTCCGGATTGACTCCAATAGTGATGGAGATCCAGATGGCACCGTTCTATATTCGATTATCCTCAGTACACCTGCCAACATTAATGACCTGAGATATGCTAACCAGGCAGGGGTCGCATCTCGCGCCCAGGTACTCCAGGTGCGCCACGGTCCTCTCAGCAACTCCAGTCAGCAAAATGCTGCTTGCACATTGCCTGGAGCCGCAACGTCGCCTGACCGAGGTTGGGTTCCAGATAGCACCTCCCCTAATACCCTGCGGAAAAACTTCCAGGTCGATGTATTTGTTCAGCCCGATGCTGCCAACGGTACCGTCTCGACCCTAGAGTTTCACCAGGATCGCGAAGTCAATCGAGGCAATCGGTGGGGAGCCTGGTTCCGTAATGACCTGGAAGTGTTTCCTGGCCCTCTGTTCAACTGGAACGGGGCAATGCACACGGAAGGCAACCTGATTATCGGCAACGATAGTTTCAGGGGCTACATGATTAGCTCTCCCTACTCTTGCTTCTACACCAAAGATGCATCCGAAATTACGGTGCGTGAATTTGCAGAAAATCCTGAAGATGGTCGTCCGGCATTTCAGGGGCAGTGGCTGAGTGGCAAAGTTGGGGACAACACCTTTGGCAATACTAACCATTTCCATCTCTACAATGGTCAGGGTACTGCCCCCATCACGAGTACAACACAGACCAGCTTTACCACCACAACCGATTCATCTACAGGGGGGGGGAGTGGACCTGCTAACTATGCCCTCGATCCGGTCAAATTGCAGACTCTCGATTTCTCTGTTGGCAGAGGGGTAGCCAATCCTGCGACTTATCGATCTGCTACATGGGAAAGTACCCAGTTCAGAACCAAAGGACGGATGCGGCAAGAGACGGCTCGTACCACCCCTTATGTAGACGACTTTTTCCGCGCAGACAACCGTTATGGTCCCAAGCCCCGCTACGACGACTCCCCTAATGGTTCGTTCCCTGGCATTTTCATTGGCACAGACATCGGTCCCAACGAGTACCTGACACTCTCAGACGCACCGACCCCTGATAGCGAAGAGCAGCTTGGTTTAGATGGCTACTGGGAGCGTCGTGCCCGTTGGTCGGGGACGCGTCTAATTGTTGGGCAACGTCTGGAATTGGGCGATCCGTTAGGTTGGGGCGGTCCAAATAATGATCTGGATGACGAGCCACTGCGCCCCTGGAAAACTTGCCCAGCTAACAGCACAGGTCGCTGCCACGAAGCACGTCAACGCACCACCCTCTGGGATAATCTAGCAGCCGTCCAAGCCACTGCGGTCTATCACGGAGGGAGCAACGATAAGGATGCTCCTCTGGCCTGCCTGGCAACAACCGTTCACCCCGGCACGGCAACGACCCTGGCAAATAGTGCAACGTTCCAGGACTTGGCATATGGTTTACCCAATGCGGCTCTAGGAAGTGGTGCAACTGCCTATACCCGTACCAGCGGCACCAAACCGATTATCAGTAATTTCTTCTGGGGTATGGGCACCAACGGTTGGGAATTTACAGCACCGCAAGCCAATGTCACCAGTAATGCCTCGATGATGCAGGCATTGCGCAATCTGGCAACGTTTGCCGGAGACCCCAACGGCGGTGCGCCTTCCTTTGAGCCTGTACAGGATGCGAATGTCCATCCCTATCCCAGCATGGCAATGTGGGGGGATTTCTCTAACTTGCGCCGCGTCATCGCCATGGTAGACGGTGGCACCACCTATGCTGAGCTAAGCCCTGCGGACAAAACTACTCTGCAAACCTCTGCCTGCACATTGGGGATGTTGGCATACAACCTGGATTATTTGGAAAAATTTGATCTGCGAGCACTTGCCCAAGATTCAACCACTGGCGGTGGACGAGATCTTTTAGGTCTACCTAACACATCCACCACTCCACTAGTTTCGGGTTCTCCAGACTATAACAAAGGGCTGAGAGGTGCAATCCGGCAGTTGATCAACGGCACCAGTCCACTGGGCACGGCTCCCCGTACTTCCGGGATTCTCACCCCAGCGGTTGGCGCAGAACAACCCCAGGTCTATATCAGACTGCTAGAACGGTGGCGCGATAATGCGGCTACTTCTACCGCTCGAAAAGATGAGTTGAATAAGATCATCGCCTTAGCGCGGTTGATCATTACCAAAGAACAGGTCGGGCGCGATCGCATGTGGGGGGCTTATACTGCAACCGCTAAATATGCCCAGGCTCCTCTTGGGTTTTGTAGCCTTTGGAAAGGAACCGATGCTACCGTTTCTGGTCGCAATACCTTAAGTGGTGATGGCACCGCAATCCAGGTAATTCAAGATCTGACTGATACTGCTCTAGGTGCCCCTATTTCAGGTGAGCCGTTAGAATACCTCTGTTCCAGCCGTCCGCGCTATCCTGTGATTTATTCGCTATTCAATGCGAAAGATGAAGCGCTTCCTAGAGCTTTTAGTGGGTCTGCCAACGCAGTAACGGCATACGATCCGAATGCGATCATCTATACCAACTTTGAACCGCATCCGGATGATGCCAACAGCCGAGATTCTCAAGATCGGACAAACCCGGCTCTGTCTTACATCAACTCAGTCAACAGTAGTGTCTCATATAGTGTTGTTCGGCCGTCAGACATTGCGCTGACCCCCAAACTGATTAACCGGAGCAACTGGACATTACCGATTGAGACGCCCAATCAGGGGGCAACTCGCTATCAAAAGGCTTTAGCCGACACCAACCCCAACAATAATCGCGATACCTTAATCAAGATCTGCGATGGCATTTGCCCTAATGAACTGCCCAACCCAGTGTCTGCTAACTTGTATCGGGTTGCCTTTAAAGATACGGCACCTTTCAATGGGCGGGAGATGATGCCCACTCGCATGTTGGATGTCAACATCGACCTAATTCGGCGCACATCGCCATCTGGTGTACCAGACTTTTGGCTGCCCAAGAAAGGCATTGTCTATGCCTATCGCGAAGATTCAGTATCTGAACGAGAGATCGTCAGACCTGCAAGTGCTGCTTGGGGAGCCTGCGATTCAGAAAGCGAGTTGAATACTAGCGCCACCTGCCGGATGAATGCAACCAGCAATGCATTCTCGTCTACCGATCCACCCATTTACCCCAACAATAAAATCTCGACGAAACCTGTCGATTATCTCCCCGATCCCGATCGTCGTCCTCACGGTTTCCGAATTCGCAATGGCGCAGAGGTAGGGCGCACAGGCGATGATGGCAAAGGTTTATCCTTTATCACCGATAACCCGGTCTATCTCCAGGGCGACTTTAATCTGCACCAGGCAGCAGCTAATGCCAGCACACCGTCAGAGGAATTTACTCAGGCACTGGCAACTGACTTTAGCAACTTCTATACGCGCAATAGCCTCAATTCTGGCTTTGCCCGAGCTAACAGCGACCTGTGGCGACCTTCGGAAATTTTGGCGGATGCCGTTTCTATTTTGTCTGATGACTACTGCGACGGCAGTCTTGAAGATGGCATATTGACGGCTGCAACCGGCAGTGGCGCTGTTATCTCATCAACCAAACGGGATAACGAATATAACTGCAACTCAGCCCATCTACGCACCTCCTACCTCAACCAGGATCGACCCAATTCGAACCCCAGCACTAACGCATCTGGGATTCGTTGGTTACGGGCAAACCCGGCTGATAGCTTGGGGCTAGGTACTGCAACGGCACCAAACCCTAATGAAGGAAGCTCACCGATCTTTATCAATCGGCAAGGTAATCCCCACTACTTCACAGGCACAACACTTCCGGCAAATACGAAATATGGCACACTGACCGCTCAGCAATATTTTTTGCCTTCAGATGCGAAGTCACTAATGACCGGGATCAACAATACGCGTGTCAACTCGATTATCATCAGCGGTCTGGTACCCTCCAGGATTAACCAATCCTACGGTGGGCTACACAACTTCCCGCGCTTCCAGGAAGACTGGGGCAGCAGTCGTGCCCTCTTCATCTCTGGATCGTTCCTTCAGTTAAACTTCAGCAACCAGGCAACGGGTCCGTTTGACCACGATGCTTGGGAACCAGGAACAACTCCGGTCACGAGTGAAAACATCGGATATTACAACCCACCGGCACGACGTTGGGGGTATGACGTTGGCTTACAGTATGCACCCGCAGGTCCTATCGCTGCTCGCTTTGTGACGTTGGATTCTGTCCGCAATGAGTTTTATAGCGAACCTGCGGCAAATGACCCCTATATGCGGCAACTTTGCCTCAAAGCCAACTCCAGCAACCCCGAGCGTTGCCCGGTCTAGTGTCTACTCACGATGGGTGGATATCGTTCCTGTAAAGCAGCAATAGATATCTACCCATACTTGAGTGCTGCTAACGTCTGCCCGATCTCACTCTAAAATCCTTGCAAGGGAGTCCGTCCATGTCACTACTGATGTTTTTGTCCCGGCAGTTACTCCACCCCCAACGCCCTGATGTGCCCGTTCGTCCTGATCTAGGCATGACTGTAGAGCGCAAGACTTCTGAGCAAGGTCTTAGCCTGTTGGAATGCGTCATGGCGATCGCTGTGATTGGGCTAACGGCTGCCATGATTGCGCCACCTCTATTTATTGCGGCGGCTACGCGAGTCCAAAATCGGCGAGCAGAACAAGCCTTTCAGCTGGCTCAGGGCGAGGTTGACCGCATTCAAGTTTTGGTGTCTAGAGGCGACCACTATCGCAACGTATTGCCTCCTGTATCAAATGCCCCAGTCAGTGGCAACACAGTTAATTTAAGTAATACTAGCAATCCGTCTTCCATTCCAACTAACATTTTGGATTCGATCAATCCAAGCTGTAATACTTACCGAGAACAGGTTCTGACGCTGGCGCAAGTTCGTCCTATCGATGTCGATGGCGATTGCCAGGCCGATTTTTATCTACAATCCTTCACGACTGCGGGTGTTGTGTCGAGTGCTGAAGCAACCGCCGGTGGAACGAGACCGACTCGGTTTCAATTGGGAGTAAGGGTCTATTCATTTCTGGCTAGAGATCGCATCACAGGGGGCGGTTTGAGCCCCAACCAGGCTTCTTTGATTCTCACGTCAGGGAATGGTAGCCAACGCAGTAATCCACTGGCAGTGGTTTACAGTGATATGCGTTGGGCAGAGCGTAGCGACACAGCTTGTGATTATTTCACCAATAATGGCAATTGTTTCTAAATTCTGTTTGATGGCATAGCGGCTTAGGTTGTAAATATTAAAAACACATATATGTTGTGTTGAATTGGGCACTCAATTTTGGGCAAGAGAGATGGCAAAACACGCTCTGATCAGCAAACTCAAGCAACGATGGTATTCTGCACGTAAGCACAGTCATGCAAGTCATACCAAGGGTTTCACTCTACTCGAACTATTAATTGTCACGATTATCGCAGCGGGCATCGTCGCTGGTTTGCTGTCTATCGTGACTCAGTTGCTAGAAGCAGACCTAAGAGAAGCTTCTAGAAATGATACTCAGCGAGAAATGCGATTAGCCCTAGATTTCATCGCCAATGAAGTGCAAGAGGCGGTTTATGTCTATGACCCTGCTTGTTTAGCTGGCGCGACAGGTACCACCCCAGGGCAAGCATGTTATGGAATTTTGCCCTATCTCCCCGCTTCACTCACCAGCGCAAGCAACATGCCCGTGCTTGCTTTCTGGAAACAGCAACCCTTGCCCCAAGTTTTGAAAAACCAATGCAGTTCGGCTAGTCCACCGGCTAACGTTCCCTGCCTCAACGCCAACTCGTATTCATTAGTTGTTTATTCGCTGAATAACGACAATTCAAGTAATACCTGGAGAGGTCAAGCCAGGATTACTCGGTATGCACTCACCCAATTTGATCAAAATGGGGCTGCCAATGCAGGCTATGTTGATCCAGGGCAATATAACAATTTTGCCAGCTGGCCGTTTGCCGTTGACTCTAGTACCGGCACAGTCATTAACCCGCAGAGCTCTCAACCAAATGGAGCCGCACAGGTTCTGGTAGATTTTGTTGACGATGGTGCGGGAATGGATATCAATGCAGCAATCCCCGGCCCGACATTACCCGACCCTCTTGCCACGGATGAAAATACGCTTTGTCCGAATCCCAACGCCCCGACAACGTTCGCTTATCGGCTCAGCCCTAATCTGCCAACAGGCAACTTTGCCAGTAAACCTAGAAGTTTTTATGCCTGTATTAGTAGTAGCAATTCAACAGGTGCAAACAAAGATGTCATTTTGTTTGTCCGGGGCAATGCTTATAGAAGACCGGCAATCAATACAGTTAGAGGATTTTTGCCGACTGTAGAAACCAGAGTCTTGAGCCGAGGCGTATTGCAAAGAAACCCAGATGAATAGATCTGTTGAGCCAATTCTTTTCGGCATAAACTATTAGCTTGGAGTTGGAACATTATGAACAGATCCATAACCCGCGAATCTACATCCGGTTTCACATTAATTGAGATGTTGGCTGTTGTCATCATCATTGGAGTCCTCTTTGGCATTGCGGCTCCAAGTTGGCTATCGTTTACCAACAGCCGCCGGTTGGGTAACAGTCAAGACCAAATTGTTTTAGCCATTCGACGTGCCCAAACAGAAGCTTTACGCACTCGACGCCCGCAAACGATGAGTATTAACACGACTGTCGATCCACCAGCGTTAACGGTAAAAGGTGAAACTGAGCGACTTGGCTATGGCTCTTATCCAGCTAATCGGCAAATTGTTCAGCTGACATCTTCTGTAACCCCTGCCCAAGTTGCATTTGACGAAAGGGGGAATTTGGTTGAAGGAACAACTTTACCCATTGTGTTTACACTGACGACGCCGGTCACGGGCGGCAAACGATGCGTTGTCGTACAAACTTTATTGGGAGCTGTGCGTAAGGTTAGTGCCGGGGAAGATCCGGTTTGCCCTTAATCAACGAGCACGACCCAACATAGCCATCTTCAACCAGGAGATAGGGCACCATACATTCATAACCCAAAGGGTGGGTGTGGAACCGATGCGCGGAGTGCATCGGTTCCACACCCACCCTGTTTTATTTAACGGTCTCCAAATGTTTGAATGCAACTGAGTAGGCGCTCTTGATCTGCCTCAGAAAGGGGTTGATCGATCCGCTGATAGTGATCGAAATCAATCGCCGTGCCTGCCCGAAATTGCCAGTGAGCCGCAGGACCATACGGTGGCTCAACTTGAGTCATATCAACGATTTGATTGCCATCGGCAAAGCCTCGGAAGCAAATGGCACCTATTGCCGATCGCCACTCAAATCCAGTGATGATACGCCCTGACTTGAACAGCACAATGTATGGATTGCTCAGCCGAGTTGCTCTGGGGGTGTTGTTCTCCCCAACCAACTGACCTGGTGCATAGTAGTATTCACCCTGAGGTAAGTCCTCTAGAGAGGTGAATGCACTACCCGTACAGATGAGTAAAACAGAACTGAGTAGAGCGATCGCCAAATCATTCATAAGACCAAGATTGTCAAAGGATAATGGGCTAACCGTCATCGCCCACACGAGGGATGTTTGCTCGTGGCATGCAACAAACGTTACAAGATCATAAAACTCATGAAAGAGGTATTTGATCAAACACTCCTGGCTGGCAAGATTAAGAGAAGTTAGATCAGCTTTTGTCAGTAATTGCCCCTAAAACGATCCCTGTTGATGACGCTTGGACTTTAGTTTTGCTACGTATAACGTAATTTAGTAATTCTGTGGCGTTTTAAGCAAAGAGTGTTTTGCGAGATCTCGGCTGAGTGGGATCTCAAAAAATACTCATCACCGATGTCAGCACTTAGCGCTATCGTCCCTGCTGCTCGGTTGGGATCGTCAATTGAATTAAACCGAGGATTGATTTGCAGAGGTAAGGCGATGCCCCGCTTCTGCAACTGAACATTCGAGTTTTTGTAAATGCGTGACCCTTAGTTGAGTAAATCTACTCTTCATCTACGGAGCTTTAGTTTGACGCTTATGTTATCCAGCATTTCACCCGCCCCCTCCATAGCTGTTTCACCAGTTTCATTACAATTGCAGTTTAAAAATCTTGTTTTTATTGATGCGGCTGTCGATGACTACCCCAGTCTCATGGCAGGCGTTTTACCGGGTTATGACGTCATTCTCTTGCATCCGGAAACCGACGGTATCGCCCAAATTAGTGAGGTGCTGTCAAACCAGATTGATATTGCCACCATACACATTGTTTCTCATGGTCATGCAGGTCGGTTGCAGTTAGGAAACATCTGGCTGAGTTTAGAAACGTTGGTACCGTACCAAAATCAACTCTTGCAATGGCGCGATCGCCTGGCTGATGGTGCAGAGATCTTTCTATACGGTTGTCAGGTTGCCGAGGGCATTCAGGGAGAGGCATTTATCCGACAACTACACGCCCTGACGGGTGCCAAAATTGCGGCATCTACCAGCAAAACAGGTGCCGCTCACCATGAGGGAAACTGGCAGTTAGAACGAACGATTGGCTCCATTCAAACCCCACTTGCGTTTCAGCCCACGGTGATGGCACACTATCCGTCCGTTTTAACGACGTTGTTGTTTGAAGATTTTTCGGATGCCATTGGCAGTACTCCTCCTCCAGGTTGGAGCATAGATGTTATTGCAGGTGATCCGTCAATTGATGCCTGGGTGTTTGATAACCCTGCCGGACGAGATGTTGCCGATCTGTTAACCGATCCCTTTGCCATCTACGATAGCGACTTTTTCTCAAACGATGACATTGCCGAGAATGTAGCGTTTGTCTCGCCCGAGTTCGATATCTCTGGGGTGGATGAGTTATACCTCAAATTTGATCAGGAATATCAGGGCTTGATTGATCCCGACTATGGCAGTCTTGCCTATGTTGAAGTGCTGAATGGAGATACCTGGGAAACGGTATATTTCTCAGACTCCGGTGAACCTGTGATTGGTCCGCAAGTCGTGGACTTAACCGATACCTTAGCAGGGGTGTCGAGTACGCAGATCCGGTTTCGCTTTGAAGGCAACTGGTCGTATTACTGGGGGATCGACAATGTAGAAGTAACCGATGAACTGGTTCCCGGCATCAAAGTCATTGGCTCTCCGGCAGTCAGTGAGGATAATGTTCCTGATCCGCTCAGATTTAGCCTGGTTTTAGAGAAAGCACCGACTGCGGATGTAACGCTAAATTTTACGGTTGATGAGAATCAACTTCAGCCGATCGCATCCATCACCTTTACGCCCGATAACTGGAATATCCCCCAGACCGTACCTGTGGCGGCAGTGACCGATGATATCTATGAGGGCAATGATCAAAAGTCGCCGATCGAAATTACGGTGACGAGTGCCGATCCTCAATATGCGTCATTGCGAGTGCCTGATGCGATCGCCACGATTACCGAAGATGTCATCCCCAACTTCCCTAGTTACCGCACGGTTGAAGGCACATACGAAGATCTGGAAGCGATCGCGGCAGCAAATCCCGATCTGGCGAGTTGGGTTGATATTGGCGACAGTTACGACAAAGTGACCCCTGGCGGATCGTCTGGTTATAACATTTACGCTTTGCAACTGACCAACAAAGATATTGCTGCACCCAATGGCGGCGAAAAGCCGGCTTTATATCTCCAGGCATCCATCCATGCTCGCGAATATACCACCACTGAAGCCGTTACTCGTTTTGCTGAACAGTTAGTTGCCGGATATGGCGTGGATGCCGACTCCACCTGGCTACTCGATAATTTTCAAGTTCACATCGTACCGATCGTCAACCCCGACGGACGCAAGTTCGCCGAACAAGGTTATCTCTGGCGAAAAAATACCAATCCTGGGGATGGCACTGCCTTTTTCCCGTATTACGGCGTAGACCTGAACCGGAACTATTCCTCAAAATGGGGTGAAATTCCGGGTGGGTCGAGCGACAATCCCTTCTCAGATCTCTATCGTGGCACGGCTCCCTTCTCGGAACCCGAAACCCAAGCCGTTCGCGACTATTTGTTAGATCTGTTTCCTGATCAAAAGGGTCCTGACGAGTTTGATCCGGCTCCAGATGATGCCACGGGAGTGTACATCGACGTTCATAGTTACAGTAACCTGATCCTCTATCCCTTTGGCTGGACAAATGAGCCGCCGCCTAACTACACCGGCTTGAGAAATTTGGGACTCAAGTTTGGCTACTACACAGCTCTGGCAGATGGGGAAGCCTACGATGTGCAACAGGGGATCGGGCTTTATCCTACCGATGGCACCTCCGACGACTGGGCATACAACACCTTTGGTGTGGCATCCTACACCTTTGAGTTAGGGACTACCTTTTTCCAAGATACAGATTATTTTGAGACCATTATTGACCCAGAAATCATTCCTGCCTTTTTCTATGCTGCCAAGTCAGCCTATCGTCCCTATCAGACCTCCGCAGGTCCCGATATTGTCAATCCGGCGTTAAATTTTGGTGCAGTGGCGGCAGGGTTTGCTGTGACTCTAACGGCTACAGCTGACTCAACCCGCTACGATGATGACAATGGCAATTCTCCTCCAGGATTGACCGAAGGTTTAGAGCTGCCAGAGTTCAAAAATATTGCAGCGGCACGGTATTCCATCGATGCTCCTTCCTGGTTTGAGGGAACTACCACAGAAGAATTGGATGCCGCAGATGGTGCATTTGATGGCACCGTTGAAGATTTAATTGCCACGATCGACACGTCTGAGTTATCAGCAGGTCGCCATACGATTTACCTCGAAACCCAAAATGAAGATGGGGTTTGGGGCGTACCGACAGCGATCTTCCTGGATATTCTTGATATTCCAACCGACGCCAAGACCTTGACCGGAACGGGTGGGGCTGATGAATTGAAAGGAGGTAAACGCACCGACGTCATTTATGTATTGGCTGGGGATGATACGGCTGCGGGTGGTGGTGGCGATGATTATCTCTTTGGTGGCACCGGCGATGATACGCTGCGCGGCGATAATAATAGCGTTTCTTCGGGTGGCAGTTATAAAGCTGGCGATGATGTCATCTATGGGGGTGCCGGGGCAGACCGTATAGGTGGTAAGGGTGGCAATGATGCTCTCTATGGCGACGAGGGCAACGATAGTCTCTGGGGCGATGAGGGCGACGACTTGCTGTGGGGAGGTGCAGGCGACGATTATCTCAGGGGTGGTAGCGGGTCAGACACATTTGCGCTGGCATTTGGTCAAGGCACAGATACCATCTTTGATTTTAGAGTTGGCAGAGATTTAATTGGGTTGGCAGGTCGGCTGAGTTTTGAGCAACTAGATATTACCCAAACCGATGGCAATGTCTTGATTGGTTTTCAGACAGAAACGCTGGCAGTTTTGCAGGATGTGACGGCAACGTTGACGGCAGCTGACTTTGCCCCGATCGCATAGTGATCGACGATTCAATGAACGTGAACCCTTCGGGTTCACGTTCAAATTCATCCCGCTATAGCGTTGTGCAGGTTGTTCAATACGATTTTGTGGGGCACGGAGCGCCCCACAACACCGTTTCTGTACTTAAATCGCTATACAACCCTCCATGCAGCAAGATTTAGTGTTTGCACTACTCGTTCAATTTTCATAGCCATTGGTAGGAAGCGCCTGGTTACACAAAGCCCCTGATGAATGGCAAAACAAAACCTTACAAATAGCGCTGCACTGCGTTGCCAAACTCTTCGTAGGGCTTGACCCCAATGATGGTTTCTTGCAACTCACCTTGCTTAAAAAACATGACAGCCGGAATGCTTCGAATGTTGAAGCGATTGGCGATCGCCTTGTTGTTATCCAGATCTAGTTTGTAAACTTTGGCGCGATCGCTATACTCTTCTGCCAACTGATCCATCAGCGGGCTAACCAGTTTACATGGTCCACACCAACTGGCCGTGCAATCTACCACCAACAACGCCTCATTGGTCACGAGTGCATCAAACTCAGTTTCATCTTGAATAAAAGCGGCTGTACCCATTACGGCGTCTCCCGAAGTGATTAATGTCTGATCAGACTGCTTGACTTTAGCAGAAATTAGATGACAACCTGCTTTTGTAAATCAGGCTGCTTTACATCACGAAGCTTGAACTGTGGATTATAGCGCTTTGCACCCGGATAAATGACGGGTGTTGAGTGAGAGCCGCGCGGGGCGCGGCTCTCACTCAATAATTTGTACGCACGCTATTGAGACTTGCTATAGCGATCCTAAATTCGGTGTGAAAGCGCCCGCCCGAAGGGCGGGCGCTTTCACACCGAATCATTTTCACAGATCAAATAGGATTGCTATATAGCAATTGAGTAGATGGTTAAGACAGTGGGGCTAGGGTTCCACTCCTGCACCCCGTTCAATCAGCCTCTCGGCTGCTATATGTAGCGCTATGCAGGTTGATTCAGTACGGTATTGTGGGGCGCTCCGCGCCCCACAATACCGTTTCTGTACTTAACGAACGTGCACACCGCTATAAACGCTGCAAAACTCGGTGTCAAAGCTACGCTTCATCCTGAATCATGCCGTTCCCGATCTACCAGTTTTTGGGCGGTGCGTAAGATTTGTCCTGCCAGCATGGCTGCCCCAAAGCCATTGTCAATATTAACAACGCCGACCCCGGCAGCACAGGAGTTCAGCATCGTCAGCAGAGGGGCTAACCCACCAAAATTTGCGCCATAGCCAATGCTGGTGGGTACAGCAATCACAGGGCAATCTGCCAGCCCTGCCACCACGCTGGGTAAGGCTCCTTCCATCCCTGCCACCACAATCAAAACATCGGCAGAGGCAACCAATTCCCGGTGGCTGAGCAGTCGATGAATGCCCGATACCCCCACATCCCAAAGCCGCTGCACCCGAAAGCCTGACAGTTCTGCGGTAACAGCGGCTTCTTCTGCAACTGCCAGATCGGCGGTGCCTGCCGAAATCAGGGTAATGGTACCGAGATATTGGGGTTGAACCTCAGTAGGAACGATCGCACAAATCTTTGCCATTTCGTAATAGCGCAAATCAGCAACCTGCCAGCGCAGTTGGCTAAATACCAGGGGGTCGATGCGAGTTGCCATAACGACGGAATTGCGCTGCCGTAGCGCTGCAAAAATCTGGGCAATTTGTTCCGGAGTTTTTCCGGGACCCCAGATGACTTCGGGAAATCCGGTGCGTAAGACGCGATGGTGATCGACCTTGGCAAAATCTGCCACGGGTTCAAAATCAAAATGTTTGAGCTTGTCTAGGGCAATATCGGGTGCTACGTCGCCAGCAGCAACCGCATCCAGCAAATTACGTAAAGCGTCGGGTTGAGTCACAGGGAAAAGAATAAAGGGATAAAGGGATACGACTGTGATCAGGATAATGAGAATGAGAGGCATCACGTCTCTCATTCTCATCATCTCAAATCCTATTTCACACGAATTTCTTGGATATTCCACAAGCCCCAACTGGGTAAGCCAGAATATTTAACGCCTTCGACGCGATCGCGCACTGCCATCAAAGCAATTTCTTGCACCAGATGGATCACCGGCAACTGATCTTGGACAATTTGCTGAAATTCAGCATATATCGCCTGGCGCTTTTCTTCGTTCCATTCTTTAGCACCCGCCTCAAACAGGCGATCGATCTGCTGTTCCCAGTCAGATATTTGCCAATCAGATAACGATGGCGAACCGGGTTGGGGTCCCAGGTTAAATAAATGAGAACCACCACCACTCGTCCATAAATTAGCCGCCCCATGGGGTTCGATACCACCTGTGAAGCCAATCAAATGACAATCCCAATCGCGGGTATCGGTCAGCTTACTCAGCAATGTACTAAAGCTAATAGGACTAAAGTCAACTTGTATGCCAATCTTGCCTAGGTCAGTTTTAATCTGGGCACCGATGGCTTCTCGAACTTCATTGCCGGAATTGGTAAGCAACGTAAACCGAACCAGATTGCCATCTGCGTCGAGTAACTGCCCGATTTCGTTATAGCGAAAGCCGATCGATTGCAGCAGTTGCTTGGCTTTGTCTGGGTCGTAGGGGTAAACCTTCAAGCCATTTTCGGGACTAAGGTAAAACGGACTTTGCACGGCAATGGGCGAATCTTGGGGAATGCCAATGCCCTGGTAGATATTGTTGATCATCCGAGGGCGATCGATCGCATAGGCGACGGCTTGACGAAATTCCTTGGCGTTAAACCAGCGTGACTTGATCGGATCGACAAACGGTTGCCCTTTATCGTTTTTGGCACGGTTGAGGTTAAACGAAATGAAGGTCATACTGGACCAGGAACCGCCCTGGTAAATCTTGAATTTGCCCCGTGCTTCTTCACGTTTTAACAGCATAAAATCTTGGGGGCGCAGCACTCGCACATCGCCAATGGCATCTAACCCACCCGACCGAAATTGCAGCAGTTGTGTGTCGGTTGAATCGCTAATTTGCCAAACAATGCGATCGATATAAGGAAGTTGAGAACCCAGGTCATCTTGTTGCCAGAAGTGAGGATTGCGGCGAAAAATGATGCGTTCGCTGGGGGTATAGCTTTCGATCAAATAGGGACCGTTGACAACAATATCGGCGGGGTTGGTGTCAGTGCCCCAGGTCGAAAGAAATAAGGGATTACCATTGGAATCGAGCGATCGCACGGAGTCTTCTAACCGATGCTTTGGCAAAATGACAATATCAGTGGGGGGTCCCGATGTGGATGGCAAGAAGGGAGAAAATGGCTCTGGCAAGGTAAATTCTACTCGTCGATCATCCAGTTGGCGGACGTTTGGAAACGCTCGATTGGCACCAATTCTCAAGCCGTCTTTGGCATCCGTTGGGATTTTTTCGTTGAATATAATATCTCGATAGGTAAACACCACATCGGCAGCCGTCAGCGGTTCACCATCCGACCAGCGCAAATTGGGACGCAACGTAAAGGTAATCATCCGCTGGTCGGCGGAAACCTCCCATGACTCTGCCAGATCGGGTTGAATATTGCCTGTCGTGCCCTCTTGAGTCGTCAGTCCGCGAAATGTGAACAAAAAAATGTTGGGAAACTCCTGGTTCAGGGCGTAATTAAACGTTTTGGGATCTTGCAGGGTGGTCAGCACCAGTTGCGTCGCGCCTTCTGCCTGAGAGGGTGTCGTCAGCAAACGACAGGCGCTAAAGAACAGGGTAGCAATGAGAAGAACCCCGATAATCAACCGACGGCGCATAAGCAGACCTGCAAGTCTTGCAAGAACGAGGGGAATGGTTAAACCACATTATATTTCTGGCTCGAAATATTTCTGGCTTAGATCTGGCTGGAAAACGTGGATTTCACGATACACCTATAATTTTTGGGGAGGGCGACGGCTCCGCCGTCGCCCTCCCCAAAAATTAGATTTTATTCAAGCCGTTAGCCCATTCTTGATAAGTTTCAGTAATGCTTTTGATTAGAAGAAAATATCAGGTGTCAGCTATCACGATAATATTGAGGAAACTGCGGAGTGCTGAGGGCAATGACACACTCATCCTGATGGCAAATCCACACCCTTGAAAGGCGTTCATAATACTTTCGCAAACATCTTGATGATCAAGATCGTTGATACCTACGAAGATACTTTGCTCAGCAATTCTTTTCCGGCTGTAGCACAAGACCGCATTCTTGCTGCCATCGATGTGGGCACCAATTCCATTCACATGGTTGTGGTGCGAGTTCAGCCGTCTATTCCTAGCTTCAGCATTATTTCGCGAGAGAAGGCGACCGTGCGACTGGGCGATCGCGATAAAGAGACGGGCAACCTCAGTAAAGCGGCAATGGAACGGGCGTTTACGGCGCTCAAGCGCTGCCAGGAGATTGCTAGAAGTCTGAATGCGGAAGATATTATTGCCGTTGCCACCAGTGCCGTCCGAGAAGCTCCGAATGGACAAGACTTTCTCAAGTCTATCGACGATGAACTGGGGCTATTCATCAACCTCATTTCTGGCACCGAAGAAGCGCGACGCATCTATCTGGGCGTGCTGTCGGGGATGGAGTTTAACTACCAACCTCACATCATCATTGACATTGGTGGCGGTTCTACCGAGCTAATTTTGGGTGATGGGCATGAACCCCGTAGCCTCAGCAGTACCAAAATCGGGGCAGTTCGGCTAACCGCAGAAAAAATCAACACTGACCCGATCAGCACAGAAGAATTCAGCTATCTCAAAGCCTATGTGCAGGGAATGTTGGAACGTCCGGTAGAAGAGATTCGTAGTCATCTGCAACCGGGAGAAGTGCCTCGTTTTATTGGTACGTCGGGCACGATTGAAACCCTGGCAACGCTTCATGCCCGCGAGAAGTTGGGGATTACGCCAACGCCTCTCAACGGCTACCAGATGAGCCTGAAAGATTTGCAGGAGATTGTTAATCGCCTGCGCAAGCTAACCTGTGCAGAGCGAAGCGCTTTACCGGGAATGTCGGATCGTCGTTCGGAGATCATCATTGCCGGAGCCATGATTTTGCAAGAAGCGATGATCTTGCTGGGCGTTGATACGATCGCCATTTGTGAGCGATCGCTGCGAGAAGGGCTGGTTGTAGACTGGATGCTGACCCACGGGCTGATCGAAGATCGGTTACGCTATCAGCGATCGGTGCGGCAACGGAGCATTATTAAAATCGCCCACAAGTATGCCCTCAACATGGAGCACGGAGAGCGAGTCGCTCGCTTTGCTCTGAATCTGTTTGACCAGACCCAGGGAGTTTTGCATGACTGGGGAGCAGCAGAACGTGAACTGCTCTGGGCAGCCTCAGTCTTGCATAACTGCGGTCACTTTATCAGCCATTCTTCGCACCACAAACACTCCTACTACCTAATTCGCAATGGCGAACTGCTGGGCTACACCGAGTTAGAAGTAGAAACGATCGCCAATCTTGCCCGTTATCATCGCAAAAATGCGCCCAAGAAAAAACACGATAGCTATCGCAATATCAGTAGCAAGCGATATCGCAAAGCCGTAGATCAACTCAGTGCCATTTTGCGCTTAGCCGTTGCCCTCGATCGCCGTCAGATTGGTGCAATTCAGCAAGTGAAATGCAACTATCATCCGGAGCTAAAGCAACTGGATTTGCACATTTGGAGTGCGAAGGCTGGCGATGACTGTGCGCTAGAGCTGTGGAGTTTGGATCAGAAAAAATCGTGTTTTGAGTCAGAATTTGGCATTAAGCTGATGCCAAAACTGGAATCGCTTCGAACCCCGACCTGAGCGCCTACCGATAGGTCATGATTTTTTGTGTGGTGGGGCGCGGAGCGCCCCACCACACCGTTTCCGTACTTAATGAACCTACATAGCGCTATATCGCCAACCTAAAGTGGCATGACTTATTTATCTCGTCAACGGCTATAACTTTAAACAAACATCACACGTCTCAGTATTTATCCGGATAAGGGTTTATATTTTAGCCCACTTAATCGGTTATAAAACTTGTATAGCGATCTGAATTGATAAAGGGTATGCAAAGAGGTGCAGTTTTTTTGACACGCGATCGCTAATTTTACGGAAGGTGCATTGTGCCGGTTCTTCTTATTAACCCTGTGTTGTCTTTAAAGACCTGTTGGGATATGAAACCGTCTACATTGCCTTTTTTCATTTGCCTGCTTATTACGGTGTTGAGTGCGTTGGTCGGTCGGGTTGACGCCAAGTCTGTAACCGATCCACTTGCGCCCAAAAGTCTTTCCTTATTCGACTTGCAAACGTTTCAAGATCAGGTTTGGGAGACTGAAGCATTACCGCCAGTGTCTTTTCCCCGTAAACCGTTTGCAGGGTTGACAACAGACGATAAAGCGTTTTACCTGCCGCCTTTGACAACGCAATTTTTCATTGCAGAGTTGGCATTGGATGAACGCTTAAAAGCGGAATTAACCACCGAGAAAGCGATCGCCCCTGCCCCTGCCCCTGCCCCGGCTCCGGCACTGGAACCTGATGATCTGGTAGTGCAGTTTCCCGAAGCCCGATACCCACGAGTTAGGGTGCCGGATATTAAATTTCTCAGCATTCAGATTCAAGAGAATGACCAATTTGCCATCATTACCATTCCAGCGGATAGTCTGTTTGATTTTGATCAGGCTGTGGTTCGCCCCAATGCTCAAGAAATGATGCGTCAGATCGGGCAGGCGATCGCCACTCGTTATCCCAATAGCACCCTCAAAATTCAGGCGCACACAGACTCACTCGGCGATGAAGCCTACAATCAACGCCTCTCAGATCGTCGGGCTGACTCGATCCAACAGTGGTTGAAACAGCAGCATAGCCTCAAACTCATGTCAATGATGAGTCAGGGGTATGGCGAGATGCGCCCGATCGCCCTGGATACTAACATCGATCGATCAGACAATCCCCTGGCTCGGCAGCGCAATCGCCGGATTGAACTGGTCGTCCAAAAACAACCCAACTTAGCGTTTCCGTCCCCTCAGGCGAATTATTCACCCGCCAATCCCCATGCCCAATTGCTGCTATCGGCTGCCCCGAACACCGAGCCAACCCCAGCAGCCAAGCCAGAAACTGCCCCCCCTGTCCCCACCCCTGACCTGACAGCAGAGTCGTTACCCCAAAGGTCTGTGGATGAAGAGGATGCAGCTGATTTAAATATCGAGTTTCCTAAAACGGCGTTTCCGATCACCAGATTGCCGGAAATTACTTCTCTGCGGGTGACGGTTCAAGCCAATGAGCAATTCACCATCATCACAATTCCGGTAGACAGTCTCTTTGAGTTTGACCAGGATGAGGTGCTTGCCGATGCCGAGGAGATGATGCGCCAGATCAATCGAGCGATCGCCACGCATTATGCTAACCGTCCAGTAAAAATTCAGGCACATACAGACTCGATTGGCAGTGACGCCTACAACCAGAGTGTGTCAGAGCGTCAGGCTGAGGCCGTCAAGCAATGGCTGAACCGTCAAGGCAAGATCGATCTGACCTGGCTCAGTAGCCAGGGCTATGGAGAAACCATGCCTGTAGCCCTCGATATCAACAGCGATCGATCCGATAATCCTCTGGGTCGGCAGCGTAACCGTCGCATTGAAATCATCATTCAAAAGTAGCCAGGGGTTTTAGGATTGAGTGTGGGAGCGATCGCCCTGCGATCGCTCCCACACTCAAGGTTGAACGGCTCAACGGTATGAAAACAGGGGTCTATGTAGGGATTGATTTTGGCACGTCTGGGGCACGGGCGATCGCCATTAATTCCCAGACAGAAATTCTGGCGCAGACGGAGTTTCCATGGACTTCAGGACTGACTTCAGAACACCATCAGACGGCTCTGTGGCAGACAGCTTTGTGGCAGACGGCTCTATGGCATCTAATCGGGGAATTACCGTCGGATCTGCGTCCTCAAATCCGGGCGATCGCCATCAATGGCACCTCATCCACTGTGTTACTCTGCGATCGCCAGGGTCAGCCGCTGGTGGAACCGATGTGGTACAACGATGCCCGTGGAGCTGCCGTCTTGGATCAATTACAGGCGATCGCCCCACCCCACCATACCGTTCTCAGTGCGACCTCCAGCTTGGCAAAGTTGCTCTGGTGGTCAGTGAATTGGGGCAATATCGACCCACAGAAACAGCCTGTGTATTTCCTGCATCAGGCAGATTGGTTGGCATTCTTGCTGCATGGGCAGTTGGGCATCAGCGATTATCACAATGCGTTGAAACTGGGCTATGACGTGGCAGCACTGAGCTATCCCGACTGGATGCAATCGCTGTCTCACCCGTTTCAATTGCCGCATGTTGTGGCACCGGGGACAGTTGCAGGAACCGTAACAGAGGCGATCGCCCAGCCATTGAACTTGCCCTCTGACTGCCAGATCTGCGCTGGCACCACCGATAGCATTGCTGCCTTTCTTGCCAGCGGTGCCCAGTTGCCGGGTGAAGCCGTTACCTCTTTGGGGTCAACCCTGGTGCTCAAGCTACTGAGTCAGACTCGTGTTGATGATGTTCGCTATGGCATCTACAGCCATCGCTTAGGTGATGTCTGGTTGGTCGGCGGCGCATCCAACACGGGCGGAGCAGTTCTGCAACAGTTTTTTAGTCAGGTGGAATTAGAACAGTTGAGCCGTCAATTGCAACCCGATCGCCCCAGTCCACTCGATTACTATCCCCTGACACAACCGGGAGAACGCTTTCCCATTAACGATCCGACTCTGGCACCCCGTCTCGAACCACGCCCCGATAACCCCGTTGAGTTTTTACAGGGTTTGCTAGAAAGCATGGCTCGGATTGAAGCCAGGGGCTATCAACTACTGCAAGATTTAGGTGCAACCCCTTTAACCCAGGTTTATACGGCGGGTGGAGGTGCCAGGAATGAGGCATGGACAACGCTGCGATCGCGCCATTTGGGGGTTCCTGTAAACGCATCTGCCCATACCGCAGCGGCATATGGAACGGCATTGCTGGCGCTCAACGGCAGTCGTCCAGTTCGCAAAAATCAGCACGGCGAAATCCCGACATGAAGCGGCACGGGAAACCCAGAGTTTCACCCATTGTCTGCCCAAAACCAGTAATGCCCGTGATAGGGTAAATCTAAACAGTGTCAATCGGTTTGCTCATGCCACCCTCTGTTGATCCAGAACTCCGCGCCCGCCTCAAATCAGAGATCAAAGCACCCTATCGTCCGTTCCGGCAATTTATTTATGTTGCATTTGGCGCATCGGGTTTGATCGGCGCATTTGTAATTTTGATGCAGTTGTTGGCAGGTCGAGAGGTCGGTGTTGCTGCGCCCAATTTTGCCTTGCAAGTGGGAATAGTGGCGTTAATGGTTTGGCTGTATCGATTAGAGCTAAAAATGGGACAAAAGCGTTAGGGCGTGGTTTAAAACTCGCTAAAAGGGTTGTTTTTTCGTGCGCTTCGCGCTTGGATATGTTCAGTTTTTTTGTTGTGTGCCGCGCGGAGCGCGGCACACAACAAAATGAAGCGGCATCTTATTCAACCCCCCGGCTATCGCCATCCCCCTTGCCAAGGGAGACTACAGGGGGTTCTAGTTTGGCGCAACCTCATAAAAGATTGGTATTAGGTATCAGTCTCACTGAAGGGAGGTTTCCAGCTCCACAGTTCGCCGATCACGGGTTGTAACTGACCGCCATAGGTTGCTTCAAATTCAGCTCTAAAGTAGTCTGGCAGATTCAGCAGAAAGATGGGATGCGATACATCAGTCAGCGTTGGAATTTCCTTCGACACTCCAACCTCTGGAAGGGGCAGCAATTGAACCGTTTCATTCAACAAATAGCTCAACGAGACTAAATTAGCGGGGTTATAGCCAAAGGCATCCGTGATTAAAATCGGGCGATCGCTCGTGTTGAGAATCTGAGCAATGACTGGGTTGTCGTAGCTCATGACTTTATTCCACCAGGTATTGGACTGCAAAAACATGCCACCAGAAACGATGCCAGCGATCGCCAGTAGGGTGAACAGAGCGATTCCCATAGAGCGATACCAACGGTTTGCCGTGATGAGTAACTGAGCGATCAGATACGCCACCGCAATTTGCAGACACAGGAAAAAGGGAAGGAAATAGCGGGTGGTTAAAGAGCGCTGTCCTCCAAACACCAGATCGGGCAATATTAACGGCAGTGATGTGCCCGCTAATACGCTCAACGCAAACAGCCAGGACGACTTGGGAGCTTTTTTAATCAAAAAGTAAAACGCATACATCTCCAGCAGCACGATCGGAATAATAGCCCACCAGTTTATCTGTCCATCGGCTGCAAACGGATTGCCATCGGTATCGAAAAACACCCGGCTGAGGTTCAACATCCACAGCTTAAACCCTGTGGACAGGGGTAGGGAAATGGTAATCCAGGCGGTTGATGCTTTGAAAACATCCGAATAGGTCGCCAGGAAATAGAGCCAGGGAACAAATGCGATGACGGCGATCGCCCCGGTGAGCAAAAATGTGATGGCTCGTCGGGTCAATTGCACATGCAATTGGACGCCATCCTCCATTTTCTCCAGACTCATGGGCTGCGTGGAGAGGACATAAAGCCCGTGACCCAAGGCGACGAGGGCAGAAAACACAGCCGTATAAAACGACACGATCAGCGTCAGACCATACACCATCCAGCGCTGCCAGCGATCGCATCGGATTGCCCACAACAATGCCGCACTACTGAATAACGTCAAGGCAGTAAGCAAGCTATATTCTCGGGCTTCCTGGGCATATACTACATGGATCGGCGAGATGGCTAAGAGAGCGATCGCCACCCATCCGACCAGAGGCGATTGAAACAACTCCCAGCACAGCCAATACACCCCCGGAAAAATCAGCATGCCCAAGATGGCGGCAAAACTGCGCGTTACCACAACGGAGTCTCCCCAGCAGCGCATCCAGGCGTGCATCAACAGATAGAAGAAAGGAGGATGTTGGGGATCTTCACTACCTAATCCAAAAATCAGTTGTGACACCGTCCGGGTTGGATCAAGGCGTTGATAAGGTAACAAGGCAGCGGGAGCAACCTCCTGCCCCGTAAAGATCTCTGCCTTCAGCTCTGATCCGGTGTGCGCAGTTGCCTCCATTGAGGTAAACACCTCGTCATGCCAGTACACTTTTTTGTCTAAATGGCTAAATCGAAACACAATACCAACGATGAGGAGACCGAGAACGATCCATCTTAAGAGCGCAAGCACAGGCTTTTCGGCAACGGTCTTGAGGTTCTCCATATGCGGTATCTCCTGGGGGGCAATACCGCACTATTGTAGTCATATAGCCATCCCCAATGAGTTGTAAAAGCGCCCGTCCTTCGGGCGGGCGCTTTCACAGCTAATCAGGTTCACACATCAAATAGAATCGCTACAGAGCAGATTCAATCCAGCAGCGCCGATACACTCTATGGAAACCTTAACGGGCAAACTGCCCATTGTGATTGCGCATCGAGGTGCCAGTGGCTATTTGCCAGAGCATACGCTGGCGGCTTATCAATTGGCGATCGCCCAGGGAGCCGATTTTATTGAGCCAGATCTGGTTTCGACGCAAGATGGCGTACTGGTCGCCCGCCACGAACCGAATTTGATCGACACGACAAATGTGGCAGATCTACCCCAGTTTGGCGATCGCCGCACGACCAAAATGGTGGATGGACTGGCACAGACGGGCTTTTTTGCGGAAGATTTTACTGTAGCCGAACTGAAGCAACTGCGAGCCAGGCAGGCTCATCCCGATCGCGACCCATCGCACAACGATCGCTTTACCATCCCCACCCTGCAAGACATTCTCGATCTGGTGAAACAGGTGGAACGGGAAACGGGGAAAAAAGTCGGCATCTATCCCGAAACTAAGCACCCGACTTATTTTGATCAACTGGGTTTGTCGTTAGAAGAACCGCTGATTGCCCAATTGGTTGCTAACGAATTTACCGATCCCAAACGGGTTTTTATTCAATCCTTTGAAGTTTCTAATTTACGGGATGAATTGCCTGCTTTGATGGCAGCCGCAGGAATTGCTTTGCCGCTGATCCAACTGTGTGACGCGTGGCATCTTCAACCCTATGATGGGGTTGTCAACGGCGATCGCCAGACCTATGCCGATTTGATGGCAGAGGACAATCTACCCCAGGTTGCCACCTATGCAGCAGGAATTGGATTGTGGAAACGCAGCTTCGTTTTGGCAGAACCGCTTGATCCCCCGATCGATCTGGATGGGGATGGTATCGCTGAAACCTGCGAAACACTGACGGGCGAGATTGTACCCATCATCAAATTGGCTCATGCCGCAGGCTTATGGGTGCATGCCTATACATTCCGCAATGAAGCTCGATATCTGGCTCACAATTACAACGGCAATCCTTCAGCAGAATACGACCAGGTTTTTCAACTGGGGATAGATGGGGTATTTTCAGATTTTCCTGATACTGCCCTGGCAGCTCGCGATCGCATCCAAACCCTACCTGAGAACAGCAGTCCCTAAAAACTAGACCATGAAATCCTAATTTTGTTGAGGCGCGGCTCCACCGCGCCTCAACACTTAAGACCTCGGAGGTTTTTAAAACCTCCGAGGTCTTATATCTTGCAGCCACCCCAATCTGTCAGAGATCTACACATAGCGATCCTAAATCGGGTGTGAAAGCGCCCGCCCTTCGGGCGGGCGCTTTCACACCGGATCATTTTCACAGATCAAATAGGATTGCTATAGATTCAGAGGAAAATCGCTTCATCGGGCAACACAGGCGTTATACTGCAAATTTGCAGAGATTGGGTACTCTGCAACACGTTTGACATCTTAGAAAATGCCGCTGTTAGTTGTTTGTTTCGTCTTATTTTTTGGCATGGCGGAGCTTTATCCGTTGGTCGAAGGCATAACGGTGCCCATGCCTGTTTTTATTGTCGTTGGCTTTTTGCTGGCAATCGCCTCTAACTACCATCAGCCCGCCGGATTGCCCTGGCGAATTAAGGGTAAATCTATCGAGCGATCGCCTAATATCACAGGGGCAAACATCCAACAACCAGGGATTCCCATAGCTAACGCGATCGCGCAACCTGTAGCAGACGCAGATGCGATCGACGCCAACCGATCATCCGTCCACGCTGCCCCGTCAGCCAATCCTGTAGCTGCTCAGGTCTCTACTCCACTGCGGAAGAGTCCACAATTGCCAAACCTGACTCGCTCATCCCATCCCAATCGGTAGAGTAGGGCTTACTTCAGCGCATAGGACGCTTGATATTCCACCAGTTCGATCTCGTTACCATCGGGATCGGTGACGTAGATACGGTGCTTGGTTTCAGGGGCGGTCATGGTGTAGTACTCAATGCCATTTTTGTCTAGCTGCGCCTTCATCTGGTCGCCATCGGCAATCACGAATCCAATGTGGTTGATGCCAATGTTTTCGTACAGATGATGAGTACGTTCTAGCTCGGGCGTATCGTTAAGTGCGAGATAAAACTGGCGATCGCCAAAGTGCATCCAGCGCCTGCCATCATTTTCCCCTTCAGCCCGAACCGACCAATCCGGGAAAAGCGCCTGGTAAAACAATCGGGTTTTGTCGAAGTCACGACAGGAAAGATTGATGTGCTCAAACCGATTAAAGTTCATAGCTATTTCCTTGTTTTAGATGCATTGCTAATGTCAAACGACAAACGTTGTCAGCCTTGAGGCATCAACAATGCCTTTCCTTAAATCATAATCATAACGACTTCGACTTGACAAGGGGATGACTCATGTCAATTTTCAATCGAGTGGAGTACAAACTAACTTTTTGAGAGAGACGCGCGGAGCGCGTCTCTCTCAAAAAGTTAGGCTTTATTCAATCCACAAGCTAATTAACAGGCAATCAGGCTATGCCCTCTGATACTGCCTGACTGAGCGAAAAGCTGACAGTAAACCTGTCGGTTATAGGGAGTTGAAATACCTTTTTGCTCGCCTAACTGAATAATAAAGCCATTGAGAAAGTCAATTTCTGTATTTCGTCCTGACATTAAATCCTGATACATCGAAGAATAGTGTTCGGGAACTTGATTGATGATGTTATGGATGGCTTCTCGCATGATGACTAGGTCAGGCAACGCATAATCATCGTTCAAAACCTGCCAGCTTTCTTGAATAATTCCATCCACAATAGAGCAGGTTCTCGGATGCAAAACTAAATCACCAAACGGTTTCTTCTCAATGGCTGAGAGGGCATTAACAGCCGCATTAAAAATTAATTTCTTTGCTCTCGCTTGTGCCAGATCCGTTGCAATATGACACCGAATTTTGGCAGACAACAGTAAGGCACAGACGTTTCGCCCTATCAGCGTATCTTCAGCCTGAAATCCTAAGTCTGTTTCTGTTACCAGAATCTGATTGTGGGTCAGGTTATACCCATTGAATACGCTGAAGGTTGTGAAGCCTGCATGGCGTTGCCATTCCCCATAAAAATCACGATTGACCAGTCCATTTTGAATGAAAGCAAGTATCGTTGGATCAAAGTGATAGCGACTCAGATCGATCAAGGTATTCGGGGTGTCATATAGCTTGGTCGTAACAAAAATAGTGTCGTATTGATCGGGCTGTAATTGATAAATTCGTGGCGGTAAGGAATAGGGTAATTGATTGATCCAAATTGGGTCGGTGATACTGCGAAGTTTTCGTCCGCCATACAGAACCACATCATATCCAGCGGCATACAACGTTGTTCCTAAAAATATGCCGATCGCACCCGCACCCAATACCAAAATTCTCATCATAAACATGACCTACAGATAGGGATTTTTCTACCTGCAACCGTTCATTTTTGCCTGAGGGGTGTGTGAGGAAAAGCCTAACACACCCCAATCTTTTGAGTTCTCAAATCGGGTTTTGAAATTACGTGAAGGTTGCAATGTCTTGAAGGGATTTCAATAATTCATGGATCTCTGCCATCGTGTTGTAATGGACTAATCCGATCCGCAATAATCCGCCACTCGACTCTATCCCCAGTGCCTCAGTTAAACCCAACGCATAAAAATTTCCGTGCCAGCTAAAAATGTGGCGATCGCCCAATTGTTTCGCGACCTCGTGGGGAGAGTGTCGAGCAAACCGGATGCCAACCGTAGGTGTACGCCAGAAAAAGCGATCGGGTTCTGTGATGCCGTAAACCGTCAAACCTGGAATCTGCATCAACCCGGCAACCAACCCTCGACTCAGGTCTTGCTCATAAGCCTGAATGGCTTGCATTGCCGTTAATAGCGCATGACGGCGGGTTGTCGCCTCCGGGGAAAGGCGATCGCCCAATTCTGCCAGGTACGCGATCGCCGCCACCAAACCAGCCAAGCCCTCATGGTTTTGGGTGCCCGTTTCCCAGCGATACGGTACCTGATCTGGCGCAGGCTGCACTTTGTAGGGTTGCAGCCGCGCCAGAAGCTCTCGTTTGCCGTAGAGAATCCCTAAATGGGGTCCAAAAAACTTGTACGCCGAGCAAACTAAAAAGTCGCATCCTAACGCCCGCACATCGATCGCACCGTGGGGCGCATAGTGAACCGCATCAACAAATACCCAGGCACCCACCTCATGCGCCATTTTGACGATGGTTGAGACATCATTAATCGTTCCAACCGCGTTAGAGGCATAGCCAACGGCGACTAATCGAGTACGCGAATTCAGCTGTTGTGCCAGACTCTCTAAATCCAGCGTGCAATCTTCTAAATCAACCTTAACCGTGCGAATCACGATCCCCTGTGCTTGCAGAGCAGCCCAGGGTGAAACATTGGCAGAATGGTCGAGTTGGGTGACCACAATTTCGTCGCCCGGTTGCAGGTCCCGACCTATCGCCCGACTGAGGGCAAAGGTTAAGGTGGTCATATTGGCACCAAACACCACCTCATCGCGATCGCAGCCCATCAAATCAGCGATCGCCACTCGTGCTGCCCCAATGACCGCATCAGTTCGTTCACTGGTAGCAAATAGCCCGTGCGAATTAGCATTCGATCGCACCAGATAATCGCCCATTGCCTCGACGACCGTTTTGGGGACTTGAGTACCACCGGGACCATCGAAAAAAATTGCCGGTTGACCATTTATTTCCAGGGCAAGAGCTGGAAACTGCTCGCGAATCCATTGCAAATCTAAAGCAACCATAGCCGTCCGTGTCTAGGGTAGAGAAACAGCAAGACTCAACATCGCACCCAAATTGACTCAAAAGTCTCTGTGGAAGACGTTTATGTGTGTCAGCGCGGCGTCGCCGCGCTGACACACCTACATCTTCGGACGATCTGAAGACCATGAAACCTGCGATTTCACAGTCTCCAGGTTCCCGACCGATCGATCTAATCAGTCCGGTCTGTCTCTGATGGATCGGGCGGAAATAGACCCGGACAGGTTAAAACAAACACGTCTCTGACGCCATTGCCCGAAGCGATCGCCTGGATGGGCGATGTGAAGTGGAAAAACTGATGATCACTGAAGACTAAAAATTCACCAGGGTTGAGAATTTTGGTCAGGATTGGCGTGCCGTTTTGTTCTTGATAAAGATGGGTTTCTGCGCCTTCAATACCATCCCGATTGACCGAAAAAATGCCTACCAGATCGACGCCATCTCGATGCACCCCTTCCGGCGCAGGATTGCCAATTTGATCGGGATAGGCAGTAATACGAATTTGATGCACCCCAATTTCGTTATGAGATGTGCAAAGTTGACAGAATTGGAAAAATTCCCAAACGATTTTTTGGAAGTCTTCTAATTCGAGCAAACCATCTTCTAACTCGGCATATTCTCTCGCAATATCGCCTAGCAAAGGATTGTAGTTTTTGGATTGAAACAGTCGCCGATGGGGCAACTTGACCAGGCGATCGCCTGCCACTTTGAAGTGCGATAACCGTCGAAAACGGTAATTTCCTTCCAGATAAGGATCGGGTGGAAGATTATCAAAAAATGGGGTCAATTGATCAACCCTGACGGAGGTAATTGCCTCTAAGACATAGCTAGTTAGGCAACTGAATTCTTTGGGTTTAAACAAGTTCAGCATTCGGTAGACCTGCCAAAAAATGAACGAACCTTATATCATCTGAAACTGTAATTTTTCATGATTGGGGACAATGGTTTAAAGACACACTATGCCCCTGAATTTTCATGAGAATTTGCATAAAAATTAACTGGATAAAGTCCAAAACCCAGGTGTAAGCTTTACAGGGCAGGAGGTGACAACCTGTTTAAACATTACCCAGAGTCTCTGGCTTTGATTAACAAAGATAGGGACTGTTGTCCTCTTCACTCCTCGGGATAGCGATGCCATTTAGGAATCAAAAAGGGCACAGGGATCAAATCCTTGCGTGGGGGCGTCAGGTTCCGTACCCTTACTTAAAAACCAATTGGTGGACGCGATCGCGATTAATAACAGCTTGAAGTTAGGTATCAATCTGTAATCAACATTTGTGGAGACACTTTTGTAGAGATACTATGGATCACCACTGAATGATTGTTGTAGGAATCTCATCACCCGCTTTACCATGTTTTCTAACAGCGAATGAATGTTTTTCTGTTGATCCCCACATCGATCACTCTAGCGCAGGCGCAGATATTCTTGGGGAATTTGTAACGATTTAAATAAAGAAGTAGATGAAGAAATGATGGCAATTCGATAAAGATAATGAGGCAACTCTGATCGTCCTCCTTAAAAGAGAAGCCCTCTGCAAGCAAGTCCGCTACGCTACAGTGGATAGCGTGACTTTTGTTGCTTTTGCCACACTTTTGATTGAGCATGACTTCCGCACCTCTACCTGACGAATTTCAGGAGCATCGTTCCGCCCGACAAACCGACTGGCGCTTGTTTCGCATCTTGATTCCCTATGCGTTGCAAAACAAGCGGTTATTCGCCATATCTTTCGTTTTGCTGGTGCCCCTGGCGTTGGCAGGGTCTGTGCAGCCCATTTTGGTGGGTCAGGCGATCTCGCTGATCCGGGGAGAGCCAACGATGTGGTTTTTACAAGGGCGATCGCTCTCTGGTGGGCTAAATCTTCTGGTCGTGCTACTGGCATTAACGATCACGCTACAACTGCTGCTCAATAGCACCCAAAGCTATCTGATCCAGGGCTTGGGTCAACGGATTACTGCCAGTATTCGTAACGATCTGTTCGACCATGTCACCTCCTTAGCGGCACGTTTTTTTGACCGCACCCCCGTAGGCCGGTTGATTACCCGCCTCACCAGCGATGTCGATGCTCTGGGCGACGTCTTTTCTACGGGAGCGATCGGCATTGTCAGCGATCTATTTTCCATGCTGGTGATCATGGTGATCATGTTTTCGTTGCAATGGCAGCTGGCACTGATGTTGTTGCTGATGCTATTGCCGATTACGGCACTGGTGGTTTACTTCCAGCAGCAATATCGGACGGCAAACTATAAGGCGCGAGAAGAACTGTCGGCGCTCAATTCCAATCTGCAAGAAAATATTGTCGGCATTAATGTCGTCCAACTGTTTCGTCGAGAGCAGTTTAACAGCCAACTCTATCGCACGATTAACCTGCGCTACATTACCGAAGTCGATAAAACTATCTTTTTCGATTCTGCGGTCTCTGCCACATTGGAATGGATTGCATTGGTGGCGATCGCCGGAGTGTTGTTTCTAGGCGGTTTACTGGTTCTAAGAGAGCAACTCCAATTTGGCATCCTGGCGTCCTTCATCCTGTATGCCCAACGGCTGTTTGACCCATTGCGACAGTTTGCCGAAAAATTCACCGCCATTCAAGCAGGCTTCACCGCCCTCGAAAGAGTCAGTGATATCTTAAACGAACCGATCGAAATCCGTGACCCAGAAGCAGGCGTTAGACGTCAGGGGTCAGGGGTTAAGAGTTGGGGAGATAGGGAAGGTAGGAGA
>NZ_JBSLYH010000023.1:0-110324 GCF_055793305.1 Calyptranema fuscum S582 | reverse complement strand
TCAAAGCTGATGCCGAATTGCGATCGCTTCTTGACACCGAGCTTTTAGAAGAAATCGCCCGGAACACAACCCAACTGTCACCGGGTTTCGATGTTGCTAAATACCGAAACAGTTTGCAGTGCAGCTATGGCTATCTGAAGCTGTACATCCTCGACAGCACGGATCGCGCCGATACCATCAAGCTGTGGAACATGTTCATTGAGCAGACGGTGAGAGAGGCATTGCCACCGATGCGCTATGAACTACCTTTGGACTTGAAGCGACAACTGCAAGAACAGGGACAACTGGATGATTTATCGCCTGAAGCATTAGAACACTATCGACGTGAGTATTTTGAACAGCCAGCCCGGAAGGTATTAGAGGCAGTCGCAGAGGCTCAACATGCGGTAATTCTGGGTGATCCGGGAGCAGGGAAGTCTACTCTGTTGCAGTATCTTGCATTGGATTGGGTGGAGGGCAAAACGGAAACCTTGCCGTTATTGATTGAGTTACGGGAATATGTGCTGGCTCAATCGGCAAACTTTCTGGAGTTTCTGCATCGTGGGCGTGGGGCAGACTGGCAGTTTGACCAGCAGCAGCTCCATCAGCATTTGTTGGAGAACCCCACGCTTTTTATGTTTGATGGGCTGGATGAGGTGTTCGATCGCCCCACTCAATCTACAGTGATCGATGACATTATTCGCTTTGCCCAACAGTATCCCCAAGCCAGGGTTTTAGTTACCTCGCGGATCATTGGCTACAACCCAGAACGCTTTCAACATGCTGGGTTCCGTCAATTTACCATCCAATCCCTTGATGAAACCGAGATTCATGAGTTTATCGATCGCTGGTATGACCTGGCAATGGGCAGTGATTTGGATAAGGCACGATTGAAGCAGCGATTGAAGAATGCGATCGCCAATTCCAAAGCCATTGAAAACCTTGCCGACAATCCTCTGCTATTAACGATGATGGCAATCCTGAATCGACGGCAGGAGTTACCGCGCGATCGAGCAGATCTCTATGACCAGGCTTCACGGGTGTTGTTATACCACTGGGATGTGGATCATAAGCGGTTACAGTTGCCGATGGATGCGATCGGGCGGCGAGAAAAGCAGGAGATGCTGCGCCTGATTGCCTATGAAATGCAGGCAGGGGAGGAGGGACTGAAGGGAAATTTAATTGGTGTCGATCGGTTGACGCGGATTCTGACGGATCATCTACGCGATCAGGGCTTTAGTGAACCTCGTGAGAAGGCTGATCGGTTGATTCAACAATTACGAGAGCGTAACTTTATTCTCTGCTATCGAGGTGCGGATACTTACGGATTTGTCCATCGCGCATTTTTGGAATATTTCTGTGCTTCGGAGATTGTAAATCGATTTGAGAAACAGCGATTGATCAGCTTTGAACAGTTACGGGATGAGGTGTTTGGGAAACACTGGCAGGACGAAACTTGGCATGAAGTACTACGGTTAATCTGTGGAATGATTGATGCGAAATTTGTGGGGGCAATCGTCGAATTTTTAAGATGGCATCATTTGGGAGAGAAAAGAGGTTTTGCTAACCTATTTCTAGCAGCTTACTGTCTTGGAGAAGCCGGTAATTGCTTAGATATTCAAGATATCTCACGAAAGCTTCTAAAGCATCTACAGTGGATGCGTATGTACATCAATCAATATGTGAAGGATACGTATACTCTCTTTTATGAGGGAGATGAGGAAGACATAGATTACGATAGATTAGAGTGGGCATCGAACACTATTATTGAGTTTATTGAAATCATTGCTGAAATATGGAGAGGAGATTCGGAAGCTTATTTTTGGTTAAAAGATTGCATTTATTATGATTATTATGATGGACTCAGTTCGGTTGATCAGTTCGCAGGATCGAAGTGGACAGCTGTGCAAATGCTTGGGAAGTATCATTCCAACCATCCCGACTTACTACCGTTTCTAAAAAAATTACAGCGAGATGCCTATACCTATTTACGAGAAGTAGCTATTTGGGTAATGGCTGAGAATTACCAAGATGATCCTGAAACTTTACTTCTACTCAAAAATTGTTTGAAGAATGAGCATGAGCATAGCGATATTAAAGTGGTATCTGTGAGTGCATTAGCTCACTTTTTTTCAAGTGATCCCGAAGTATTTGAGCTACTACATAGCGCTGCTAAAAATGACTCATTTATTTCCGAAAAAGATGGAGAAGATAATCCGCGTAAAACTGTACTAGAGTCTTTGCTCAGAAATTATCCTACCTACCCAAAAACGATCGAACTCTTACACGATCGCGCCATCAACGATCCCGACGAGCAATTGCGGGAATGGGCACAGGAGCAGATTAAGAAGCTGGAGCAATCTTGAAGAATTTTGATAGATGGAGGTTTTGGGCGATCGCCTATGCTTAATTGGAAAGGTTAGAAGCGGCTACGTTAGGGAAAATGGCGAAACTCACACTTCCTCAACTGGAACGGCATCTATTTGCGGCGGCGGATATTCTGCGGGGCAAGATGGATGCTTCGGATTTCAAGGAGTACATTTTTGGGATGCTGTTCCTGAAGCGGGCTTCTGATGTGTTTGAGAAGCGGTATCAGGAGATCATTCAGGAGAATTTGACACGGGGACGCAGTGAGGAAGAAGCCAGGAAGCGGGCAGAGAGTGCTTTGAGCTATCGAGAGACGTTTTTTGTGCCAGAGAAGGCACGGTGGGCATATATCCGGGATGAGGTGGGACAGCGATCGTCTGGGGTAAGTGATGGGCTGAACAAGGCTCTGGAGGCTTTGGAGGAAGCGAATCAGTCCTTGGCTGGGGTGTTGGGGCATATTGACTTTAATCGCCAGATGGGAAAGAGCCGCATTTCCGACCTGAATTTGAAGAAGCTGATCAAGCATTTCAACAAATATCGTCTGCGAAATGAGGATTTTGTTTTCCCAGATTTGTTGGGGGCGGCATACGAGTATTTGATTGCGGAGTTTGCCGACTCGGCAGGTAAGAAGGGCGGAGAGTTTTATACGCCGCGTGAAGTGGTGCAGTTGATGGTACGGCTGGTGAAGCCGAGGGAAGGGATGTCGGTGTATGATCCCTGTGTCGGGTCGGGTGGAATGCTGATCCAGTCGAAGCAATCTGTGGAGGAGTGTGGCGGTAATTCTGGCAATTTAGCCCTGTATGGGCAGGATAATAATGGCGGGGTTTGGGCAATCTGTAAGATCAATATGCTGTTGCATGGGATCCGGGATGCCCAAATTGAGAATGATGACACCTTAGCCAATCCCCTGCATGTGTCAGATGGGGAGTTGATGCGGTTCGATCGCGTCCTCAGTAATCCGCCCTTTTCCCAGAACTACAGCCAGGAGGGCATGGAGTTCCAGAACCGCTTCACCCACGGATGGTGCCCGGAGAGCGGCAAGAAGGCAGACCTGATGTTTGCCCAGCATATGCTATCGGTACTGAAGTCGGATGGGATGATGGCAACGGTGATGCCGCATGGGGTGCTGTTTCGGGGTGGGGAGGAGAAGAAGATCCGCCAGAGCTTGATTGAGCAGGATCATCTGGAAGCGGTGATTGGCTTGCCGCCAAATCTGTTCTATGGCACGGGAATTCCGGCTTGCATTCTGGTAATGCGTCCGAAAGGGGCGAAGGCAGCAGAGCGGCAGGGGAAGGTGCTGTTTATCAATGCGGATGCTGAGTTTCATGCGGGTCGTGCCCAGAATTATCTGCGTCCAGAACATATCGAGAAGATGGTCTATGCGTTTGAGCAGTTTCAGCCGATTCCGGGCTATGCGGCGGTGGTAGAGAAACAGGACTTGAAGGACAACGACTACAACTGCAATATTCGCCGTTATGCTGACAATGCCCCACCTCCAGAACCGCATAATGTGCGATCGCACCTGTTGGGAGGCATCCCCAAAGCTGAGGTCGAGGCAAAGTGTCAGTTGCTCACGGCACATGGGCTTGACCCGGAACGGATTTTTGTGGAACACGGGTTTTAAAAGAACAAGATGAACGAGTATCTAGATTTCGCCTTAAACATCACCGATCGCGCCCAGATTAAACCCTTGATTGAGACTGATCCGGGAGTACAGGCACAAGAAGGTAAGCTTTATGGGGCGTTTGAACGGTGGTGGACGAATCACTCGTCGGGATTGCAGCTATTGCCAACCAGCCATGCCGTGATGGAGTTACGAACTGAATTGCTGGGTTCATTTGGGCTGGTGTTGGAGCCGATCGGGTTGCTCGATCGCTTCAAGGTGTCGGGGGTGGTGGCGAGTTGGTGGGATGAAGTGAAGTATGAACTACGTACCCTCTCAGAATCGGGCTTTGGTGGTTTGGTGGATAGCTGGGTGGATACGATCGCTGATGCCCTGAAGCCGGAGGAGGATGACGAGGGCACGACGAAAAGCAGTCGAGAGAAGTTTGACCCGTTGAACCACAAGCTGGTGTTGCAGCTTTTGCCCGATTACCTGGAGGAGATTGCCAACGCGGAGGCAACGATCGCGGAGTTGGAGCAGCAAAAAGAGGCGTTTGAGCGGGGTGAGGATGATGAATCTGAGGGCGAAGGGTCGGAGGAGGAAGAGGGCGAAGCGGTGAATGTGGTGAAGGAGTTGGAGCATCGGCGCAAGCAGTTGAAAGCGTCGATTAAGGACTCTCAGCAGCGGATCAAGTGGCTGAAGCGGGGAGCGAGTGTGAAGGATGGCGAGTCGATCGCCGCTCTGAAGAAGTTGGGCAAGGATACGACGGTGTTGGAGCAGGAGTTAGCAGAGTTGGAATTGGGAATTGCTCCGGTGGAGGCAGAGATTGCCGAGATTGAGGCGAAGCTGGAGCCTTACAACGAAATCAAGAAGCAATTGTCAGAGGCGAAGGGTACGCTGAGACGGTTGAAGGAGGAGTTGATCGATCGCCTGAAGCAGAAACGGCAGGCATTGGCGGAGGCAGACTGTCAGGAGACGGTGCTGGTAATTTTCAAGGAGGGGTTGCGATCGGAACTGGAGCGGTATGTGGTGGCGCATCGGCAACAGGTGATTACGGCAGTTGAGAACTGGTGGGATAAGTATCGCGTGACGCTGCGAGACATCGAAACAGAGCGAGATGCAGCTGCGAAACAGCTCGATCGATTTTTGCAAGGGTTGGGATACGCTGAAAGGTAAAGGCATGGATGAGGGACAACGAAATGAGCACAGTCCTGGATTTATCACCCATCACTCAACTGACCCGTGAGCAGTTTTATCAACTGTGCATGGTAAACCGTGATATTCCATTAGAACGATCGCCTAGAGGAGAGTTGATTATCGTGTCCCCAGTTGGTGGAGAAAGTGGTAGTTGGGAAGCCAATTTAATTGGTGATGTGATTATTTGGAATCGTCAAACTCGATTGGGTGTAGTGTTCAGTTCGTCTACCATTTTCAGCTTGCCGGGTGGGGGCGATCGCTCTCCCGATGTGGCTTGGGTGCGGCGCGATCGCTGGGAAGCCCTAACGCCAGAGGAACGGGAAACGTTTCCGCCAATTTGTCCCGATTTTGTGATCGAACTGCGGTCTAGAACCGATCGCATCAAACCTCTTCAGGAGAAGATGCAGGAATATCTGGATAGTGGTTTGCAATTGGGGTGGTTAATTAACCCACAGGAGCAGCAGGTAGAAATTTATCGCCCTGGACAGCCTGCGGAGGCGGTGGCGATGCCTACGGTGTTGTCGGGTGAAGCGGTTTTACCGGGTTTTAGATTAGAAGTGGAGGGATAAGGAGACGCCATGCGATCGATCGAAACTACCGTAACCGTCTCGGCTGATGGCAAACTCACGCTTCAGTTGCCTGCGGATATTCCACCCGGTCAACACCGAGTTGTGCTGGTCATTGATGAGCGAATTGATTCGCCAGTGTCCTCTACCCATGAAATTGACGCTGCCTTTGCCGAGATGGCAGATGATGCAGAGTATCAGGCAGAGGCACGCCAAATTGAAGCAGAATTTGCACCGGCTCAATGGGAGGCATTACAGGCGATCGAGGCTGAGCTATGAAACGGGGAGAGGTCTATGATGCTCGCCTTGATCCAACAGAAGGGTCAGAACAAGCAGGAACCCGTCCAGTGATTGTTGTTAGCCGAGATGCCATCAATGCAGCAAGTTCCGTGATTCTTGCAGTTCCCTGTACAACCTACCGCTCAGGTCGGCGGATTTATCCCAGTCAGGTATTGATTTCCGCACCCGAGGGCGGGTTAGCCAACGATTCGATCGCTCTGGCTGAGCAAGTGCGTGTACTGGCAAAAACTCGGCTGTTACGTCACAGGGGAACATTATCCAGTGAGACACTGGTGCAGCTTAATCAAGCATTGGCGATCGCGTTGGATTTGGCTGGTCACAGTTCCTGAGTAGTAAATCCTTCAAACAGAGGTAGAAATGTGATGGATGAGGAGATGGAACTGGAGCAGTATGGGGTGGCACATCGGCAACAGGTGATTGCGGCAGTTGAGAACTGGTGGGATAAGTATCGGGTGACGCTGCGAGATATTGAGGCAGAGCGGGATGAGTCAGCAAAGCAGTTAGATACGTTTTTGAAGGGGTTGGGGTATGCCTAAGACCCGTAACCAAATTAAAGATTTTAAGAATACGCCTATCGGTGAGTTCCCCTCTGATTGGGATATTGTTTCGATTGATGAGATCGCTGTTCATGTAGGCAGTGGTTTAACTCCTAGAGGAGGAAGCAATGTTTACAAAGAAGAGGGAATTCTTTTTATCCGTAGCCAGAATGTTACTTTCAACGGATTGATTCTGAATGATGTAGCACATATTGATGAACGAACACATGAGAGCATGAGTCGTAGTGAGATTTTTGCTCATGATGTACTGTTGAATATTACAGGTGCATCAATAGGTCGCTGTTGTCCAATGCCAGAAGGGCTTGGCATTGCTAATGTAAATCAGCACGTCTGCGCGATTCGGTTGCCTAATCCCTGCCACGAAGATGCTATTTTCTTATCCTCTGTGCTATCTTCACCAATCGGGCAGTCACAAATAGATAAGCTAAATGCTGGTGGTAATCGTGAGGGACTGAATTATGAGCAATTGCGTGGTTTTCTAATTCCTTTCCCGCAACCAAGTGAACGTGCTGGAATCGCCAATGTTTTTACGATGAGAGTGTTCTATTTTTTGTGTAAGCCTTGAGATCGTCAATAGTTGAAGCGTCCTGGAAATAGGATAGCAAAATGTGACAAGGCTGCCTTCCAATTTTTAATCGGTCGGTTCCATCGCTTGGCAATGTTGTTCATTGCCAAATACATCAACTTGAACACAGACTCCTCATCTGGAAACACTGCTTTAGTCTTAATTACCTTGCGCAACGAGCGATTCAGCGACTCAATCGCATTGGTGGTGTAGATGACTTTGCGAATATCCATTGGATAGTCAAAGATAGGAATAATGTTCTCCCAATGCCGAATCCAAATCTGGCTAATCGCCGGATAAAGGGCATCCCATTTAACCGAAAACGCATCCAGGGCCGCTTCTGCCTCCTCAAGCGTGGCGGCTTGATAAATCGGCTTGAGGTCTGCTGCTACTGCCTTGGAGTCCTTCCAGGGGACGTAGCGCAGGCAGTTGCGAATCAGATGCACGATACACAGTTGCACCTGAGTTTTGGGATACAGTGCCTCAATCGCCTGGGGAAAGCCCACCAGTCCATCACAGCAGGCAATCAGAATATCCTTCAATCCTCTGTTCTTCAAATCTGTCAGTACTTTCAACCAGAACTTGGCTCCTTCGGCTTCGGCCTCTCCAATCCACAACCCCAAAAGCTCCTTGTTGCCCTCGCAGTTGACGCCCAAAACCACGTACACGGCTCGTTTACTGACACGTCCAGAAACTTTGATATTGACGTACAAAGCATCCAGGTAAAGGATGGGGTACACCTCATCTAAAGGACGCACCTGCCAGGCTTTCACTTCGTTGCTGACGGTGTCAGTCACCTCACTGATGAGAGCAGGTGAGATGTTGACACCATAGAGTTCTTCCAACTGAGCACTGATGTCTCGAGTGCTTAACCCTCGCGCATACAGCACCAGAATCTTCTCATCGAGTCCGGCTAACCGTCGTTGGTGCTTGGGTACCAGGACGGGTTCAAACTCGCCGTTACGGTCTCGTGGGATCGCTAAGTCCATCTCACCATGGTCTGACTGGATGGTCTTCTTGGAGTAGCCATTACGGCTATTACTCCGAGGTGGGCTCTCTGGTTCTGGGTCGTCAAGCTCACTGGTCTCGGACTTGAGGTGGTGGTTCAGCTCCCCCGCTAAGGCTCGTTCAATCAGCCGTTTGCTCAGTTGTTTGAGTAAACCCGATTCGCCCAAAATATCCTCTGGAGTCTGGCAGTCTGCCAACAACTCATCAAGCATCTCATCCACGCGATTGGTCTCTTTTTTCTTCCGTGCCCTGATGCGGTCTCCTGAATTACTGGGATTTTAGACCGCTTACACAAAATCTTGAACAGTCTCTAGGCTACCAGTTATCTTCTAAAAGTTGGTTCCAATCGTAAGCAACAACATTCGATGCGATCGCTTGATTCGCTGGTTGATGCATAGACTTTACAACGCTAGTTTCAGGTTCATCGATAGTCAGAGTCGAATCTTCCAGATTATCCGGCTGATTCTCAAGAACAGCATCTTGAACAGTAAGGATTAGATCTTCTAGATTATCCGACTGATTCTCAGGAACAGCATTTTGAGGAAATAGTTCAACCACTTTCGATTCATTAGTCTTTTGATTACGCTGTTCCTGAGCTTTCCTACGACGTTGTCTCTTAGATTTTCGCTTCTTCTCAATACAATCATATAAACCCAGTCGTTCAGCCCAAATGGAGCTATTGTCAACCGCTTGTCCTCGTTCACGCAGTTTTCGCTTCAGCCATTCCAGTTCTTCTAGAGAAACCTGATCATCTTTTACATCTCTTGCACAGACGACACCAATGAACTCTCCTGGTCGATCACGTTTAGAGAGTGTGTAAGCCAAAAGCGCCATGATGTTGCGCTGGTCATATTTGAGAGAAATTTCATCTCCTTCATAGTCTACGAGACAGTCTCCCTGATACACTAACCCTTTAAAACGAACACAGCCATACTTTTCAACTTTGCGATGGGTTACTTTCATTAAACAGATATCGAGTTCACGTTCACTCAATATTTCCGGTTCCATTAGTAGTCTTGCCTTCCACCGCTCAAATCGCTTTTGATTTGCTATCCTCGGATAATCATGTTGATTGTAATGATCGACAAAATATCGCACCAATACTTTTTCTAGCTCATCCAATGTTAGAGAGGCTTGCTTCTCAGCTTCTTTAGGGCGTCCCGCAATGTTCGAACCTGTATAACCTGGAAGATGAGATAGAACCTCTTTATTAATTTTGTCGAAAATAGTTTCAACCAAACCTCCGGCTGAGGGAAAAGCTCGTAAACGTCGCTTGAAGCCGACCTGCATTGAAATTTGCTTCAAGTGATTGGACTTAAATTCTTTCGCTCGATCGGTCAACCAATACTCTGGTACTCCGCAAACATTCCATTCTTCCTGAAGCCCGTATTCTGATCCATAATGCTTAGGCAATATAGCATGACGCAGTGCTAAACCCACTTCATGAGAGCCTGCGGCTTCAAATCCCAAATGAAACCCCGCAACACAACCAGAATAACTATCCATGATCAAAGTGATATAAGGACGACCGATAATATCCTGTGTCTGGTCGTCCCACTGCAAAATCACTTCCCCTTCTCCATCAACCAGCAAAATATCAAGCTTGGTATGGTCACATTGCCAAACCTGATTGCTGTGAGTCAGTTCTATAATTCCTTCAGTAGTTTGAATAACTTGCCCTTCAGCAGGTGAGCCAGGATGACGAACCTTCTTATTTTTTTGTTCAAGATAAAAATTGACAACTTTGTAAACAGTTACATGAGAGGGATGTTTTCCCTTAACTAGATCTTCAAGGACTTCTGGGAAACCTTTGAAGCAATCGGCATATTTCTTACCCTGCAATGCTTCTCTTTGAGACGCCAGAGCGACTAGATGAACATAAACACCATTGATATTAATCCGAGAACCGTCACGCCGTCCCCACTCATAAGTCTTCACAATAAACTTAAACCATTGATCAGAAATGCGGAATTGCCCTTCGTCTTTACGACCAACTCCAAGAGCGGCAACTCCCTCCTCTTTGACCTTATTCATCATTGACCGAATGGTGCGGGTCGTTTTGCCCAACGTCTCAGCAGCATGAAGAATGGCTGCTCTACGTGCTTGTTTATCAGGTGCTTGGAAGATTGCATCGATCAGATCGATCTTCTGCTGGACTTCTGGCGAAACTCCATTGAGGAGAATAGAGGGACTACTCTGTTGCACCTTTAGCAATTCTGAAACTTCAAGGGGGGAGCCAGTTTCTGAGACAGTTAGCGTAGACATAACAACTTTCCTACAGTCGTTCGAGAAAAGTGAAGTAGTTTAATTTAAATAATACAGGAGTACTGGCAAATTTGTGAAGCTATTAAATTTAAGGATTTCTCGGAGAATAAAGCAACAGAGGATAGCCTCGAAATCCTTGCCAAGCAAGGATTTCGAGGTTCTTATTGAGTTCTATAGAAAGTGAAGTTTTTAATTTAAATTGGAAATTAACTATTTAAATGGACAAAAACTATAGCGCTTCGCGCCTATGTAGACCACGTTTACTGAGAGAGAGCCGCGCTCCAAGCGGCTCTCTCTTAGTAACTTATGCTTTACGCCCTTGAGCTTAGTTGTACCAATACAGCTCGAATTGCTGTGGCGATCGCCCCTTTCGGTAAACTTGCCAAAATTTGCTGCCCCTGAAGTAGTAAAAAGGATTTGAAGATAGCATCATCTTCTGCTTCTTTAAGTAAAAGTTGCTGTAATAATTCGACTTGCGTCAAGGCAGTGGTAGCAACCTGGGTTTCTTGAAACTGCTTGATCAACCCCTTTAAACCCTCAATAAATTGGGGTGGATTTTGATTCTTGGCGACGACACTACGAATTTGCTGTGCTGCTTCGGTATAGGTAAGGGTACCAGACCCTGCCAGGTTGGTAATCGTGCCACCCGAAATATAAAAGTTATTACCAAACGGTTGCTTGCTGAGATTCTTTAAAGCTTCGGCTTGCACTTCAGAAATGCCTGCTAATCGTCGAATCAATTGTTCGCTGTCTGCCAAGCGTGCTTTGGTTTCTTTGTATTCTTTGTAAATTGAATCTTTAATGGTAGCTTCTAATTGTTTTTCGCGATCGCTAGCTTGATATGCCTCTGTCAATCGTTGTTCCAATAACTTCTCGATTTCAGGATTAGTGCTGATTACTTTCACAATCCACAAATCACCTCGTTGTTCAATGCCGTTTAATTTCAATTGCAAATCGGGTTCATCCGTCTGCAACTTGTAGAAAGCAAGGCTGAGTGCGTTGTAGTTAAAATCGCCCTTAAACACAGTTCTAATTCATTGGCGGGTTCTTCAAACAGTGCGGCAAACTCACCCGGCTCAAAATCTCGTCCAGTGGGATAGCGCCGCATCGGTTCGCCTGTTTCATCCAGTTCTCGATAGATATAGTCACAAGTAACCTGTTTAAAACACGTCTGCTCATTCACACTCCAATCTTTGATGCAGATACCTGTGAGCCTGGCGTTCGTAAAATTAGTTCCCATGACCAGCGATCGCGCCAAAATTGCACCTCGAAGATCGGCATTGGTCAAATCGGCATCAGTCAAATCTGTATCGATAAAGGACATGCGCCGCAAATCTGCACCCTGGAGGTAGGCACCCCGCAAAACCAATCGATTGAAATTTTGTTCTTTCGAGCATCCATGCGTCAGCAATTTCTGAACCTTCATCTCTTCCAGATCCAGATATTGGCTATCGACCCGAGCACGTTCCAGTCCAATCACACCTTGAAAACAAGTCTGGTGCAGCGTTTTTGCCCGCAGATCCGTATTGGTCAATACTGCCCCTTGCAAGTTGACGTGACTCAAATCTAATCCTCGAAATGAAGTACCCTGCCAGGAACCGATTGCCAGTGCCAGCGTACGAATGAAACTGATTTGTTCTAAAGGTACACCCCGACGAATATTCGTTAGCCATGCACTCCAGGCAATACCCAGGTTTACCATCAAGCCAACCAAAAGGGCTACTGTTTTGATCTGAGCTTGTTGAGGGGCAGGCAAATTAAATAGAGCTTGACCGGCAAGCGAGGCTTTGTCAGAGAGGATAGTGAGTGAACCTAAAATACCTCCCATCCACAGGACAACTATCCCCATGCCTTTAAACAATCGGATAGAACCAAATAAAACATCCATCAGGGCGATCGCAAACCGAGTTATCAATCCGCTGAGATTGCTCAGCAGTAGCCCCAATAGCAGAGTAATGAACAGGGTAATGGCAAAGGCGGAGGTTGGTTGAAACGCTGGCGGTAGGACATGGAACTGCCCCAGAATAAGAGCAACAAGGGTCAATATGCCTGTGCTTACGAGAATCGCGACCAGTGTTTCATACCAGGGCTTATAGATTGACGTGACCGTACCCACTATGACTACGAAGGTCATCAGTACCCATTCCAGAGATGCTAACGAGGCGGTGATGCGGATGTTGAGGTAGGTTGTACTGCCCAGAAAACTGGCAAAAAATCCCGCGATCGCCAGTAGTACTCCAACAAATAACGTTAATGTCAGTTTACCAACTCGCGTATGACCTGCGATCGCACATCGCAGATCGGCAGTGAGCTGATCCTGCCGAAAGCGTTGACCTCTGATATCGTGAGGGCTGGATTGAGAGGATGGATTCGCTTGCATGCTTGATTTAGCCTTTAAGAAATCATGCAAACACTACATTTTGCAACATGGGGTGTGGGCTGCGTTCCTAGCACCTTCCAAACTTTTGATTTGGTGTACTAGGTTGTATGATGCTACGCACTCAAACCCAGGAGGGTAGTGTATTAATGCACAACCCAGCCTGACTCGATTACGTAAGGCTATAGTAAGCCAAATTTTGATTTAGGAAATGGCAAAATGCCATTGTCTAACCCTGCACATTCACCCATAATTAACAGCAACATTGCTCTTAATAGCGGCAGGTGTGCATCCTATGACTCTTCAACCTGATGATGCTGGGCACCGAAGATCCGAATATTGGTTCTATCACGGCAATTTTTCAATTGGTCATTTTCGCGTTTCTACCATTGGTGAGGTGAGCGATCGCCTTGAGACAGCACCAGAAGATATTGCGAAGATCATGGCGATCGTGGATAAGCGGCAACGGGCTCGACAAAACACCTTGGTTAGTGTTGTCATCGATGAACCTGATTTTGAACCCGTCTCTTTTCTGCAACAGGGCAGTCGTCAAGCGTTAGCCGTTTGTCGATTGGCACGAGAGTTTTCTCTCAGCGACTTTTCTAGCTTTATTGAAACAATTCAACTTTCTGAAACGATCAGTCTGGAAAATTTCAATTCGATTGCCAAGCTCAAGGAACTCTTTTCCATTCCAACGGACGTTGCTGATGTCATTTTGGCGGGTGATAGGATTTGGACATCGCTTCAGAAACGGCTTGAAGATTTGACTGACATTGACAAATTGAACCTTTCAATTTTCCCATCCTCTTCTATCTGGTCTCAGGCAATTGATATCATCTCAGACACCACAGCCGACGGCAAAAAAGCAATTAATCCTAAAAAGCTGCATTCTGTTGACACCATAGCCACTGCCCTCAAACAATCCCCACAAGAGATCTGCTTAAACAAGCAGTCAATCAATGAGCAGCAGATCAATGAGCAGCAAATTAATCAATTGGCGAATGAGATTTTTCTCTGGGGATTTTTAGGAGCGCTTAAAAACATTAGCGACAACGATCTGATCAAACTCAATCCGATTCCGATTGGCACTGGTTTTTTGGTTTCTAACTTCTATTTGTTAACTAATAACCATGTGATTCAAAGTCCCAAAATTGCGGAACAGTGTATTGCTCAATTCAACTATGTGCAAGATGAATCGGGTGTAGTTCAGCAATCTGATGATTACCTCCTAGATCCACGCAGTCTCTTTATCACCAATCCATATCTCGATTACACCCTGGTGCAACTGAAATATGACAGATTAAAACGGCATCCGGGATACGAATTTGGCTGGGTGCAACTCATTGAGGATGAGGAAAGCGCCACGCCGGAACTATTCTGGCTGCAAGTCGAAAAGAACCAGCCAGATGCAAACAATACACTGCTCTTTGCTCTGAAATCCTTGCCCAGTAGCAAAGACTATGTGATCAGGCAAGGGCAAACACCGGGTCAGAAAACAGTATTTGTGATTCAACCTTCCAAAGGACGTAAAGCCAGCGAGATCGAGAAACTCAAACAGGAGATTCAGCAATCGAAGGAACTCAAAGATACTTTCAACGAGATATCGGGCGATCCCGTTTTTATTGTCCAACACCCTAAGGGACGACATAAACAGGTAGTTTTAAATGATAATCGAATTATTAATGGTGGGCTATTTAGGGATTTCTTGAGATATCGGGCAGACTCCGATTATGGCTCGTCAGGTAGCCCCGTATTTAACGATAAATGGCAACTCATCGCTCTCCATCACGCCGCCGTAGCCCAAGAAGAACCATCGTCTTCTAGTGCAGGGGTTGTCATTACGGCGCAACAAGGCATCAGAATTCACCGGATTATTGACGATCTGAAGCAAAAACGGTTTGAACAACCCAAACTCAAAGATTTCATCGCTGATTATGTGATCACAAAGGAGCAGCTTAACTATCCACCCTTCCCGTGTGGGTTAGAGTTTGATGGGGTCAGCGCCTACGTCAATGCCGATGCTGGAATTGAGGGGGAAGAAGATGAAATCATTGCCTTTGTCAGCGCCAGCCAGGATGGCATGATTAAAGCCTGGAGTCAGGGTGGCTTAGAGGTCAAATCTTTTGCCGTGGACGATAGTCCTTTGATTTGGGTGGACTACCTTGATAACATCCTGATTTATGCCACAGGTGGATACGGAACGATTGGGTTGATTGACCTGAATGCACCCGATGATAAGACGGGTAGCGCAATTCCAGCCAGCGATATTTGGGTGGAATGGGGAGCTGCGATTACCAGTATCAGCTTTGAACGAGACCACAATATATTAGCGATCGTGAGTGATGGCGAGAGTGAGGATGGGTCGGACTGTAGCGATGTAATACTGTTGCAGATCACTGCCGATAAGCCAAAAGCTGAAAGCCTCAGCGATCGCTACACCAGCAAGGTTTTGTGGCAACAAAGCTACCCGTCTACTGTGCAGAGTGTCGCTTTAAGTCAAAGCTCCAGCAATTATCTTTTCGTGGTGATCGGTCTGCCCGATGGAACCGTTGATATGTTTTATGGCATAGACTCAAAAAACTTAAATAATCTCAAACTCCATAACATCAAACTCCATAACACAACGTCATCAGCCGTAAAGAGTTTGGGTTTTGCCAATTTTGAGAGCAGCAATGGTCAGTCAACGTTACTTTTGGCTTCGGGACACGAAGACGGCACCCTCAACCTTTGGCATCTCAACGATATTAGTGCCAACGATGGGTCGTGGAAGCAACAGGAAACCCGTTATGAGACAACATCTGAAGATCCAGACGTCAACCATATTGCGTTTAATCGGAAGGCCCCTCTGGCGGCGACTGCCCATGAGGATGGTACAGTTCGTCTCTGGCAAGTAGTCGATGGAGATGAACTACCACGGTTATCCCATAACGCGACGCTGCAAGGTTCTATGGATGCCGTTAATCATGTTGAGTTCAGTCCAGATGGTCAGATATTAGCAACCGCCACCAGTGATGGTTTGTTAAAACTTTGGAAAGTCGAAAAAGTCGAAAATGAGAGCTTTTACACGCTGAATCCCATCACGTTTTTAAATCAAGATGGATATTTAAGCAATATTCGGTTTAATCCCTCCATCTCACCACTGTTACGGAAGAATGACCCATTCTCGTTATGGAACGCCACTGCCAGCCTCATTAGCCTTAAGCCACTGACGATTGAGGCTTGGGTCAACCCTCACCCCGATGGAGTAGGGGGCACAATTCTCAGCAAGCTGCACCAAGGAGTAGAAGGCGAGTACATTTTTTACATCACCGATGATAATCGTGTGGCTTTTTCCATTGTTTCGGATGATCCCAATCAAATTTCAGCGCCAGCCGAAACGGAGCAAGTATTGCCTTTTGATGAATTTAGTCATGTTGCGGTTACGATCAATCCTAAAATTCCCTCGGATGCCAAATTCAGTGAAGATTGTAATGTCATAACGATCTATATCAATGGATCAAATGGGTCTGATGATAGTCCTTCTAGTCCTATACCTGTCAGAACCGAACTTAATTCCAATCAACCTGCACCCCCCCTTTTGATTGGAGCATTTTTGGGCGGTATGAACTTTTCAAGTGGGTTATCGCAACACGGCAATTCAGGTAAGAGTAATCAGGAGAGTAGCTTTAAATCTGATTATAGTTCTTCGTTACTGGAAGATAGCTGTGCTGGCTTCTTTAAAGGGGCGATCGCAGAAGTCAGAATTTGGCGAACTGCCCATGAGCAAGCTACCATTCGCAAAAACATGCATCGTCGCCTCAATAGTCAAGACGAGGAGGATCTGATCGGCTATTGGCGGTTTGAAGAAGGCATTGGCAATAAAGTCTATAACCTTGCCGCTAGCAATCTAGCGAACCGCTCGGAGGCTTCAACTCAAGGAAAATTAGTCAGCAAAGACTATGGCATTGTCTCGGGTGCCACCTGGATTACGCAGTATTCGCCAGCCCTACCCTTACCTTTTGCGGTTTACTTTGATGGCGTGGATGATTGGATTGAATGTGGAGACGTTTCAGATCTCACAAACGCGATCACGATTGAAGCCTGGATCAAGCACACGCTGGATAATGGTTGGATCGTCCATCGACTTGATTCCCAACAAGGGGGCTATTGTCTGGAATGGTATGAGGGTAGACTTCGCATTACCCTACAGCAAGCCAATCAAAAGCCCATCATTTTTGATACACAAAATTATGCCCCCAGTGACCAGGCATGGCACCATGTGGCGTGTTGTTGGTCATTGCCTGAACCCTCTAGCAATCAATCGGAAGATTTAACTGGGGAACTGGAAATCTTTATCGATGGCGATCGCCAAAATGTTGTTACGGTGACGGGGCAATCTAAAAGTGTTTTAATTAGCGGACGCTATAAAACGTTTGGTCTGTTTGCAGGACCCCTGGGTACGCCAGAGCAACCGCTCAACATTGGAGGTGGGCATGCTGAAGATGAGGCTGTGCATCCTTGGTTTAATGGCGCGATCGCCGATGTCCGGCTCTGGCAAGTCGCCCGCACCCAAACCCAGATCCGGAAAGCCATGTTTTATCGATTGCAGGGTAATGAGCCAGATCTGGTGGGCTATTGGCGGCTGGATAAAGCATTAGAACCTGTAGGACACGCAACCCAACTGCGCAATCGAGTGACTCAATCTGGTCGAGTAAATGGAGGAGTCACCTGGTTTCCAATTCCGACCCAGGATTCGATAGGGAGCCATTCACCCCTCATTGTGCAACCTACTATCGTATTAACCGACATTCAAGATCATTGGGCACGCGACTTTATCCAGGGGTTGGCTGATTTAGGCTATGTGACTGAACTGCTCAATCCCACAGGTATCACACAGGATCGCTATGAACCAGAGGAAACCGTCAACGCAGCGCAGTTTGCCGCGATGCTGATGACCATCCTCAATCAAGCGGATTTGAGGAAAGCCGCATCACTGGAGGTGAAACAATCAGCTATCGAGTTTTCTGACGTCAAGCCAGCATTTGAATGGGCATATCCGGCGATTCAAAAGGCATATCAATATGGCTTTGTACCGACATCTGAAGATGGCATGGTTTGTCCGGGTCGCACCTTAAACCGGATTGAAGTCTGGCGCAACCTGGTCAATGGCTTTGGCTTTTCTAAGAATGAGACTAATGTTTTGAAGATTTACCGCGATCGCAACCAACTCAAGTCAAGCGATCAGTCTGTGGTAGCTATCGCCACCCATCTTTCCTGGATCGTCAACTATCCCGATGTTCATCAACTCAACCCCAACCAACCGATTACCCGCGCCGAAGTGGCTGCCGTGTTCTACCAGATCTTGGTTAGCTTAAAACAAGCAAAGGCGATCGCGTCTCCCTATATCGTCAGCCCAGCAACTCCTGCGGCTCCTAGTTTTAGCGATATTCAAGGGCATTGGGCATTGGATTTCATCAATGAGCTGGCAGCGTTACAAATCATCCAGGGTAGCCATAACAAAATCTTCCGACCAGACGATCAAACAAACGCAGCAGAATATGCGGCAATGGTATGCAGTGCCATCAAACATACCAATTGGGCGCAAGTCATGGGCATTACCAAACAAATGCCACCCAAATTAATAGATGTCAATGCTCAACATTGGGCACGACAGGCACTTTTAGAAACGTGCCAATATGGGTTTGCCTTTCCTTCTTCTACCCAACATATCTATCCAGACCAGGCACTGACTCGCATTCGGACAATTACCTATCTGGTCAGTGGTCTGCGGCTACCCCTCGAAAGCCCAACCCGTACGGCACAGATCCTCAAGGTTTATCCTGCCGCGTGTGATGTGCATACCTTTGATGCCAGATTTAAGCAAATCGTTGCCACTGCTACAAAGGCTGGGTTGATAGTCAGTTGGCAAGGAATACTACAGATGCAGTTTAAATCAGCTATTAGTCGAGCTGAGTTGGCAGCGATGCTGTATCAAGCACTCTTGCTGAAGCAGGTCACAGGAATTAATAAAATCTCTTGTCCCAATATCATCAAGGAGATAACGTCCTAGCATCAGTACAGCGTTGCCAAACACGGAATTACTCCTATCTTAAAGCTAGTCGCTCAGCTACTTTGCGGATGGCTTTAGCCACATCCACAAAGGCTTCATCTTGATTACTCCAGGTGGTAATGGGTTGAGCATTTTTAGGAAAGGCCTGCAACTTGCCAAATAGACTACTTTGCCAATCAACTGGACGCAAAATGATGGGCATGACAAAAGCTTCTCTGGCTTCATGACGCTCCATTGCTCGTTTCATCTCGATATCAAAGCAATAGTTGGATGCCATAAAATCGGGGCTGATCAGCAACAGAATCAATTGGGCTGAGTTGAGATGGTTATCAATTTCCCCTGCCCATTCCATGCCAGCTCCGATGTCCCGGTCATACCAGGCAGAAATGACTTTCTGGCTTTTTAATAAGCTCAGGTGTTTTGCCAGTTCATCCCGTAGGGCTTCATCTCGATGGGAGTAGGAAAAGAAAACTTCGATCGGTCGTGTGGGTTTGGGTTGTACGGGAGATGAAGGGGATGGAGGGGGTGGGGGAGATGGGGAAGAAACAAGGGTGGGAATGGGGAAATCGAAGTCTGATGAAGGGGCAGAGGTAGGGATGGAAGGTGGTTGAATGTTTTGCACCAGTTGTCGAATTTGATTGGAGGCTTCCTGATAATTCATTGCCCCTGACCCGGCAATATTGCCAATGGTGCCGCCTGAGATCTGGAAGCTGTTAGATGATGCAGGGCTTGGGGCAGAAATCGGTGGCACGGGGACGGGAACGGAGGACAGGGGATAGCGAACGATCGCCATTGTGCCACTGGAGCCAAGTCCAATCGCTTCATATCCAGTGCCCTGCAAGTAAGTGCGAACTGCACTCAAGAGGCGATCGCTTGTAATTACTCCAGTGATATCGGCATTTTCTGGAGCTAAGCTATGGAGAATCGCAGCTGCAAATGGATGGCGATCGCTTGGTAGACCTGATTGGCTGCGACAGACTGCAATCAAGCCATAATTAGGTCGAGTTTGAAACACTGTCAATGTTTGCTCAATCAACGCTCGACTGATTGCATAGATGCCATAGTCAATATCCAAAATCAGAAGCAACTGGTTGACGGTGGCTTTGCGAATTAAATCATTCAAACTATCCAGAGCAATTCCATGCTGTTGCCAGATTAGTTCTGTCCCTTCTGCTTCAACCGTGCAATCAGAAGCGGCTAAATACCCCTTCAGTTCTCCTAAGCTATCGGCAACCGTAATACCGTAGCCGCTGATATAAATTATGGCTTCACCTTGAGGACATTGTTCTAATAACAGGTGTCGTAGTGCTTGCCCCAAGGCTCTGCCAGACAGGTTTTCAGTACCCGAGTCAGGCAATCGTTGCACCTGTGGCACTTGGGCATAGCGTTCAAGCTGATGGGCGATCGCATCTGCATTTAAGATCGCTTTTTCCAACGGGGGTAAGGCGCGATCGGTATAGTTAGAAATGCCAACCACTAAAGCACAACGATTCATAAGGCACCGTCTGGATGCAAGATTTGATGTAAGAACAGTACAACATGTCTCAAGTCAGCAAGGTAAAGCTTATGGTTGGAGAGCTGCGCTCCGCGCAGCTCTCCAACCATAAGCTTGTTTTATCAAAGCATTCAGCACTCTAGTATGAAGTGAGGTATCAACGCTATCCTATCATCGGTAGGATTGAGTGCAACAGGCGATTCTTTAGATCTGCAATGTCGGTCATCACCATACTGGAGAAAAAGCAACATGAACAGATGGCACTCTCATGCCGGGGCTTTGATCGGGTGTACATTGGGCTTTGTGGCTTCCGTCCAACCAATCGCCGCTCAAGTTATTCCTGATGCTACGTTGCCAGCCAGAGAGCGATCGCAAGTTTCTGGCAATCCCCATGTGCAGATTGACGGTGGAGCAAGGCGAGGCGCTAATTTGTTTCATAGCTTCCGCCAGTTTTCAATCCCCACGGGCGGATCGGCTTACTTCAATAATGCGGCGGATGTGCAAACTATTTTTGCTCGTGTCACAGGCAGAACCCGCTCCAACATTAATGGTGTGCTGAGCGCTAATGGTACTGCCAATCTGTTTTTGCTCAATCCCAATGGCATTTTATTTGGACCCAATGGATCACTTAATATAGGAGGTTCGTTTGTAGCGAGTACAGCCAGTAGCATTGAGTTTGCCGATGGCACAGAGTTTAGTGCTGTGCATCCATCCACTTCATCCCTGTTAACCATCAGCGTACCTATCGGCTTGCAGTTTAATGGTTCCGAAGGCAACCTTGTCGCCAGGAGTGGTAGACCGGACTCTGTGCCGCCCAACAACCCGCTTCTAGAAGTGGAAGATGCAGGGCAAACTCTAGACACCAGTCAGAGTGTGAATAGTTCCTCTTCCGGGACAGGCTTCGACGCGATTTCTGGAATGCTGTCTGATGTCAATGATGTGGATATGTACAAACTCTCTCTGACGGCGGGTCAACCCTTTATGGCAACAACTCTGGGTCAGACGGGGGTCGATACCCAGTTATTCATCTTCGATGCCAGAGGGTTTGGTCTTGTCACTAACGACGACACAGGGGGAACCTATCAATCTAGAGTGCCAGTCAATGAGCCATTTATACCGAGTGTATCTGGCACTTACTACCTGGGTATATCCAGTTTTGGCAACGATCCCGTCAGTCCACGCGGTGCCATCTTTTCAAACCTTGGTGAACAGAATAGACCCGGTGTTGAATCACCTTTCAGTGATTGGAGTAACACGGGTGAAGACCTGGGAGATTACACCATCCGTCTGTTTAACTCGCGCAACAGTTTTTCTGGAGGACTCCGGGTTCGAGCGGGTAGAACGCTGGCGTTGATTGGGGGCAGGGTGGACATTGAGGGTGGACAGTTGGTAGCACCAGGGGGTCGGATTGAGGTAGGAGGTATAGCAGCAAACGGCACCGTTGGGCTTACGGTTAGAGGCTCGTCTGTTCGTTCGCACTTCCCGTCGGGGGTATCACGCGCCAATGTTGTTCTTGGCGATAGTACTCTGGTGGATGTCCGGGCAGATAACGGCGGCAGTATCGCCATCACGGCTCGGAATTTGAGGACTGGGTTCGACACGCGGTTGCTAGCGGGAATAGCCCTGGAGAGCGGTTTTGCGGGTGCCAGGGCAGGAGAGATTGACCTGAATGCAACAGGTGCCATGAGGGTTGAAGGTAGTTCGATTGCAAACACGGTGGCGGCTGGAGGTGTGGGCGATGGTGGCGATATCAACATCACCACAGGTTCGCTGTCTGTCACCAGTCTGGCTGAACTGTCTGCCTATACCCGAGGGCGGGGCAATGTGGGCGACGTGAATATCCATGCGCGTGATCGTGTTTTGTTTGATGGCACTTATTTGTATAACAACGTGCGACCTGGCGCGGTGGGTCGGGGTGGCGATATCAACATCACCACAGGCTCACTGTTTGTTACCAATGCGGCTCAATTGGCCGCTGCCAACATCAATGGACGGGGCAATGCGGGCAACATTAATATTCTTGCTCGCGATACCGTTACCGTAGATGGAGAAACGGCATACTTCTTTCCCAGTTCGCTCTGGAGCTTTGTGGGACGAGGTGGGATTGGTAATGGTGGCAGTATCAATATCCAAGCAACACACCTCACCCTGACCTCAAATGCTGCGCTCATCGGTGATGTAGAGCCGACTGCACGCGGACAGGGAGGAGACATTAATCTGGATATTAGCGACACGATTTTGCTGCGGGGTGGAACAACGGCTAGTACTGGAGAATCCGCCAGAATTACTCTGGGAGTGGAGCCAGACGGGATCGGTTCTGGTGGAACCCTTCACATCCGTACAGGATGGTTAGTCTTACAAGATGGCGGTCTGATCAAAGCCAGCACGCAAGGGCAAGGGGATGCCGGGAATCTTGACATTAGAGCAAACGGAGTCGATATTTCGGGTAGCGTTCCCAGCAGTGGGTTGCCCAGTGGGTTGTTTACCAGTAGCGATACCAGCGGTGACGCGGGAAATATTACCATCCAGACTCAAACATTTCGGATTGCCGATGGAGCCGCTTTGAGTGCTCGCAGTCGAGGGAATGGGGTGGGAGGAGACATTACCATTAATGCTGCTCGTACCGTTGAAGTCCTTGACGGTGGACAGCTCATCACTACCTCCTTTGGGCAAGGGGAAGCAGGCAACATCACGGTCAATGCCGGAGAGCAGATTACGATCGCAGGAAGTGACCCTGACTATACCGATCGCATTGCTAGATTTCCGGATCCGATTGCACCTTTCGTTGCCAATGCCATTACTGAAACTGGCCCTGCTAGTGGCTTATTTGCTAATACTGAACCTGGTTCAAGCGGACGCGGCGGTGATATTAGAATCACAACCGGACAATTTAATATTCAAGATCAAGCCGAAGTAACAGTCAGCAGTTCGGGTCGAGGTAGTGCCGGTTCTTTGTTTGTGAATACCGATCTGATCTTGCTCAACAACCAGAGCAGCATTCGAGCTGATACGTCGGGTGGTGGCGGCAATATTAATGTGCGATCGCCCTTCATCCTTTTGCGCAATGGCAGTAATATTTCAACCAATGCGACGGGCAGTAACATTCCCGGTGGTAATATTGCCATCGACACCCGCTTTCTTGTGGCAGTGCTAAACGAAGATAGCAATATCAGCGCCAACTCTGAAGATTTTCGCGGTGGTAATGTCAGCATCAGTGCTGTCTCTCTCTTGGGTATCCAGCCCAGTTTGACTTCCACCCCCTTGAGCGATATTACTGCTACTGGAGCGACGGCTGCCTTAAGTGGAGCGATCGATGTCACGACCGCAGGGCTTGACCCTACAGCAGGTTTAGTAGAATTACCCGCTGACTTAGTAGACTCTTCCCAGTCAATTGCCAGAGGTTGTCCCGCTGATCAGGGCAATTCCTTTATTGTCAGCGGTCGGGGTGGCTTACCACCCAACCCAGAGCAACAATTGGACGATAATGCCGATTGGCAAGACCGTCGCAGACTCATGGTGACACCGTCGTCATCCAGCCATCCCTTACCACCTTCTACCCCTCAGCAATCCATCACCCCTCAAACTGAGGCAACGGCATGGCAAATAGATGCCAGTGGGCAAGTCGTTCTGGTTGCAGTAACGGCTAATCCAGTTGTGCCAGATCCTTTCAATCAACCCATGAATTGCCAGGAAATGGGGGTGTTCTAAAGTAGTCCTGTGAAATGAGTGCCGCATGGAGCGCGGCACTCATTTCACAGGTCATCGTTGAGTTGAGCCGTGCCGAGAATCTCACGTCAGGGCTTCAGAACAATCTTGATACAGTTATCTCGTTTGTGTTTGAAGATTTCGTATCCATGAGCGGCTTCATCGAGAGGTAGTGTGTGAGTGATGACAAACGAGGGATCAATTCTGCCGTTTTGAATGTGGTCTAACAACGGTTGTAAATATCGATGGACGTGTGTTTGACCCATCTTAAAGGTCAACCCCTTGTTAAAGGCAGCTCCCATGGGAATTTTGTCAAGAAATCCCCCATAGACTCCAGCTAACGAGATGGTGCCCCCTTTGCGACATGCCACCATAATCTGCCGCAGTGCTGTAGGGCGATCGGTTTCTAGCCGCACTGCTTGTTTGACTTGGTCATAAAATGCCATGGCATCGGTGCCGTGAGCTTCCATACCAACCGCATCAATACAAGCATCGGGACCGCGCCCACCTGTCATCTCTCTAACCGCTTCCCCGGCGTCTATTTGTTCGTAATCAACAACTTCTGCTCCCGCTTGCTTTGCCATCTCCAATCGTTCCGGTATGCGATCGAACGCAATGACTCGCTCGGCTCCCAACAGGAAAGCACTCTTAATCGCAAATTGTCCGACTGGTCCACATCCCCAAACGGCAACGGTATCGCCGGGTTGAATGTTGCAGTTTTCGGCTGCCATGTAACCAGTCGGAAAGATGTCGGTTAAAAACAACACTTGCTCATCAGTTAGCCCGTCTGGAATCTTGAACAAACCCACATCGGCAAAGGGAACACGGGCATATTGAGCCTGTCCTCCGGCATATCCCCCAAACATATGAGAGTAGCCAAATAGTCCGGAGGGAGAGTGTCCCATCATTTTTTCTGCCATCCAAGCATTGGGGTTGGAGTTATCGCATAATGACCACAAATCACGGTTGCAGAAGAAGCAGTTGCCGCAAGAGATGGTGAAAGGAACGACGACGCGATCGCCAATGCTGACGTTTGTCACTCGTGAACCGACTTCAACGACTTCTCCCATAAACTCATGACCGAGAATGTCGCCCGACTGCATGGTGGGAATGTAGCCATTATAAATATGGAGGTCAGACCCACAAATGGCTGTAGAGGTAATTTTGATAATGGCATCACGTGGATTGATGATTTTAGGATCAGGGGCGTTGTCTACGCGAACATCATTTGCACCATGCCAACACACTGCTTTCATGAATGATTCTCCAATAGTATGAGGATTGAAATAGGGAAAAGTTGCAACGAAATTTTCAAGTGCAATGGAGTCAGGTGTGGCTAGACCTCTTGCAAATTAAGTTTTTGGGATTAGTTTGGGCGGGGGTGAAGCCCCCGCCCAAACTGATCTGCAAGAGATCTACTGCTTTCATAGGAATGGCTGACTCTTTCAATCCATGCCATTACTCGATTAATTCTTAGAACTCTTACAAAACAAATCTGATTCACTTTTTTGAGAAGGCGTGGCTCCGCTACGCCTTCTCAAAAAAGTTATGGATTTTGCTTGAGCCACAGTTTTTTTGTTGTTTGCCGCGCTCCATGCGGCACACAACAAAAAAACTAAACATACTCAAGCGCGAAGCGCTGTAGTTTCTCAATCGATCCGATTGATTGTTAGCCCTGACAGGAGGATTGCCCTTTAGTGGTAGCAATTTCCCCAGTTTCCATTAGTTGCTTAAAGCGCCACAGATCATCACCGATTTGCTGCTCAGGTTCTTCGCCAAAAAACTTGGCGAGTACTGCCGTTAAAGCACCACCCGGTGGAGCGTATTCAATCACAATTTTGACTTCAGTACCGCGATCCGTAGGAGCCGGATGAAAGCGGACAAATCCAGAGTTTTCAACATCTGCTTCGGCTGCTGACGTCCAGGCAATCAAATGATTTGGTTCAACTTTGATAATCTCGGCGTCCCATTCAACCGTCTGATCCATCGGAGCTTTAGCCACCCAGTGCGATCGCCGATTATCCAGCACAGTGACGGATTCTAGGTGCTTCATAAAGTGAGGCAAGTTCTCAAAGTTAGACCAGAAGGTATACAATTCCTCCGCCGACTTATTGATGGTGACTGTTTTTTCGACTCTGATTGCCTTAGTGATGCCGGTTGCTTCACCGATCTTTTCTGCCACTCCACTGACTTTATCAGTGATGCTGCTTTCACTGGTTGTACCGTGGTAGATCATGCTGCCTCCGGCGATCGCCATTAGCACACCCCGGAGCGAGCGATGTTGCAATCCCATCAATACCATCGCCCCACCGCCAACGATAGATGCCCACTTTTCTGAATCACTTAGAGGGGTGACTTGACCTGGCACCGATGAGGATTGAGGGGGAGTGATCCGAGAAAAATCCTGTCGGTCTTGATTTACTATTTCTTCCACAGTTTGATTCCTCAACGGTTTGATGTGATCTAAGCGGTAACTGCTGCACCTGTACTGGGGTGCGGAGGTTGCATCGGGTCTTCGAGCAAGCGGGCTTGATACAGATCGGCTACCTGTTGTTCGTGTTGGGCAGTCTCTACTTCTATCTGATCAAAGATTTCAACGGTAGTTGGGTCGGTCAACTTATTGCGCAAGTTATAAATATCAACGACACCAGTTTGTAACTCACCCAATACCCGTTGCAGGACTTCAATATCACTGTTGATGGATTGTAGCCATGTCTTTAAATCGGCGTAGGCACCGCTGGTGTTAGCTTGCAAAGATGGCTCTTGATTAAACAAATCCAGCCGATTTTCGAGCATGATGATGTGTTGAGCTTTGCTGTCCCGAATCCCTTCTAAAATAGAAATGACTTCGGAGTCAGAAGTTTTCCGGGAATAGGTTTCCAGGGCTTCGCGCGCATAACGTTCACCGGCGATCGCTGTATTCAGGGCACTAACGATTTCGCGTTTGCTGGAGCCACCCCATTCTTCTGCTAACTTCCACCATCCTGCACCCATATCGGAAACGTCTGGCAGGGTTGTGTCAGGAATAGTTAATTCCAATACCTGTAGAATAGCTGTTGTGAAGATGGGGAGATCGCCGGGTCGGCGGGAGGTAATCAAGTTATCATCGACGACTAACGGCTGATCCACAAATTCAGCTCCGGCATTTTGCATATCTTTGCGAATCGCTCGAAATCCAGTCGCTTCTTTGCCCTTGAGTAAATCTCCCTCAATCAAGACTTGAGGACCATGACAAACAGCGGCAATCCAGATTCCTTGAGCCATAGCATCTTGTACAAATCGCACCGTCTTCATATTGGTGCGCATTTTGTCGGGAGCAAATCCACCAGGAATGATGATTGCATCAAAATCATAAGGACGGGCTTCTGTAGTGGTGCCATCTGCTTTAATCGACAGCTTGCCTTGTTGACCTTTGTAGTCTTCATTGATGCGAGAACCCAACACAACAATTTCAGCTCCGGCTTTTTGCAGTGCGTTGTAGGGAATTTGGAACTCGACATCCTCAACTTTTTGTTCAATTAAAATTGCAACTCGCTTTCTAGCAGTCTGACCGTTGACTGTCATCGGACTTCTCCTGTGTGAGGCAATCGACTTGTGCGATTCTGTCTGCCTCAGCTTATGTCGGGCGATCGCAATGCTCGTCAGTCTTGAGGTGGATCAGACCCTATGCTGCTGGGAGGGTGTTGTCAAAATAGTTTGCACTTAAATAATGGATGAGAGGTGGCGCGGGCAAAGCCCGCGCCACCTCTCATCCATTATTTAAGTAGCATGACGTATAAATTATCGTGAGAGAACCGCAATCGATCCCGCCATGCAGGGCTATAGGACTGCTATACTATTCCGGCTGAATTGGATTGGAAAGCAATCCAGTCCGTTTCATGATATTTTCCCGATCTTCTTTACCTATCTCAACCCATTGCTCAAAGCTAGCGCTATCAGAGTGAGTTTCAAACCATCTCTTTAAATTGGCAATATTCCTTCCTGTACTCCAATTTTTGGGATGTCGAACAATCATTGTTTCAAAGTATGGAATATACCATCGCATAAATACTTCTCCAAATAGATCGGGAACCATACTATTGATTAGTTGTTTATGTTTAATCACAAACCAAAGGCGTTGATAGAAGTGAATAACATTCCAAATATGAGAATATTCGTCTGGTTCTAGAAATAAAGAGAACTGGTCATAGGTTTGATCCATATACTTGGCAAAAACTTTATCAGCAGGTCTTCTCGACTTGAGAACTTCTCCTGAATTAAATTCTCGATGCAGCTCAAGAGTCGTTTGCATCTTGGCATGTCTATCAGACGTTAACCAGGCAATAAATGAGCCAAGAAGTGTTCCAAGAATGCCAAATAATGCTTCCATCGCTTCCAATACTAAATCTTTGGTTTTATTAAACCACGATCCTTACAGTGCTTCGCGTGTGGATATGTTTAGTTTTTTGATTGTGTGCCGCACTCCACACGGCACGCAACAAAAAAATGTGGCTGAAGCAATTGAATATTGCTGTTCTATCGTTGCCCTGACGGGGGTGGCGATCGCTAACAGTCTAACCAAACGCTCTTGAGTGAGGGGCAGCTGTATGATGCTGAACTTTAGTTGCACGCTGGCTACCAACTAAAGTTGGAGTCAGCCCTCCACTCAAGGTGGGGAGATTACTCAATCAAGTGATTAGGTGAAACTGCCAACTCTAAGTTGACGACAACCTCAAGTCGATTATCTATAGTAAATTCAGTCAAACCCAAGTAAGTATTGATATCGTTCTCTATGACGCTATGATTCAGCGCCTTAATCAGTAGGTTAACCTCCAATCTCATCCAGAGCTACTTCATTGTGCTATACAACTCGAAGCCTTGCCTACCAGTTGGCGCGACTACTTTCAAGAGCAACGCTATCGTCAGGCTAAGCTTCAGCAAGGCTGAAATAGCGAACGTGTTGTGATGGTGTGGAATAGGGCGATCGCATCCCACACCATCACATTCAATTCATTCCGTTTCACCGTTTTGATTTAACCGATTGTTCACATTCATCAACTCCAGGAAACTATATGTTGAGCCAAGCCGAATTGCAATCCAATCGCATTCTAGAGGTCGCAAGCGATACTCGTCTTTCTCGTGAAGTAAAAGCATTTTTGAAATTGCTGAATTCTGGAGATGGACCGCCGTTAGAAGCCTTATCGCCATTGGAAGCCCGTCAAGTATTGGTAAATGCGCAAGCATCGGTCAACGTAGACCTTTCAGGTATTGACGAATCTGAAAAAACGATTACCGCTGATGGATATTCAATCACCCTCAACATTGTCCGACCTGAAGGGGTCAAAGGCATTCTGCCCGTGTTCATCTTCATTCATGGTGGCGGTTGGGTGCTGGGCGATTATCCGACGCACAAGCGTATGGTTCGTGATCTCGTTGTCCTGTCAGGGTTTTCAGGAGTCTTTGTCAACTATACGCGCACGCCAGATGCTCAGTATCCTCAAGCAATCAATGAAATCTATGCGGCAACCAAATGGGTGGCTGAGCATGGTGAGGAAATTGGGGTTGATGGCAAAAATCTAGCCATTGTCGGTAACAGCGTCGGTGGTAATATGACGGCTGTAACGACGCTGATGGCAAAAGCACATGGGGGTCCTAAGATTAAGCTGCAAATTTTGATGTGGCCTATCGTCGATGCCAATTTTGAAACGGAATCGTATCAACAGTTTGGTGAGAAACGCTTTTTGACTACACCGTTGATGAAGTGGATGTATGACATGTACATTGCTAGCCCAGAAAAACGCAAGGACATTTATGCGTCTCCTCTACAAGCAACGACTGAACAATTGCAAGGATTACCTCCGGCACTGATTCAAGTGGCAGAAAGCGATGTGTTGCGCGATGAAGGTGAAGCCTATGGACACAAGCTTGATGAAGCGGGAGTACCTGTGACCACGGTGCGCTATAACGGCATGATTCATGACTTTGGTCTGTTGAATGGGTTAGCGGAGCTTCCGGCAGTGCGATCGCTGTTTGTCCAGGCTGCCGCTGAGTTGAAGAAATATCTGCAATAGGAAACACCCACAGGTTCTCTATATCCTTGTCCTGATTGAGCTTTGGCGATCGCACTGTGTTAGTAGCATAGTGCGATTGCTTGCTGTCGGGGCGGATGATTGTATGTTTCATCCATCGATCACAGAGAACTTAAAAGCAAGGATGCGATCGCACTTACATCGTGTCATTCTAGTGCTTTGTCAGCGTTAAATTTTAGAGTTGCCATCTCTGATCGCGCTCCCTAAGACCTCGGAGGTTTGGAAAACCTCCGAGGTCTACGTCTACTTATTACCCTACGTCTGAACGTTGACAAGGCACTGGGTGCAAACCAAAAGATATCGATCAATGCGATTTGAATGGGGTGTTGCTGAATCCTGGCATGAAGTTGCATGGGACGATGCTGTGATGCTTAAAAGAGGGGGGCAGGGAGCAAAGCTCCCTGCCCCCCTCTGCAACCTAAATTAAGGCGTATCTTGCCAAATTTAGTATTTGCAACACTAGACTCTACTTCGCACCGACCAAAACTTTGGCAGGGGCTTCTCCGGTTTCTACATCTTGCATATGATTCAGCAAGGCACTGATATTTTTCTTGGCATCACCAAACAACATACGGGTGTTTTCTTTGTAAAACAAAGGATTTTCCACCCCGGCATAACCACTTGCCATGCCGCGCTTGAGAACAATCACGGTCTTGGCATTCCAGACCTCTAGCACAGGCATCCCGGCAATGGGGCTATTGGGGTCTTCCATCGCACTGGGGTTGACTGTATCGTTAGCACCCACAACCAGCACCACATCAGTTTCAGGGAAATCTTCGTTGATTTCGTCCATTTCTAAAACGATGTCGTAGGGCACGTTGGCTTCTGCCAGCAACACATTCATGTGACCCGGCATCCGTCCGGCAACGGGATGAATCCCGAAGCGAACATTAGTTTTTTGCTTGCGCAAAATGCTGGTAACTTCAGCGATCGGGTGTTGTGCCTGGGCGACTGCCATGCCATAACCGGGGACGATAATGACGCTCTTAGCATTGAGCAACAGATCGACGGTTTCATCCACAGTGGTGGGGGTGACATCGCCGGTAACCTGGCTGGACGATGAAGCCGTGCCAGTACCGGCACCAAAGCCACCCAAAATCACACTGATGAAGGAGCGGTTCATGGCTTTGCACATGATGTAACTGAGGATGGCACCACTGCTGCCCACTAGCGCTCCGGTAATGATCAGCAAATCATTGGACAACATGAAGCCAGCGGCGGCAGCTGCCCAACCCGAATAGCTATTGAGCATGGAAATGACCACAGGCATATCGGCACCGCCGATTGCCATCACCAGATGAATACCCAAAATGCAGGCGATCGCCGTCATTGATAGCAATGGGATCAGCCCATCTGGACTTTCGACTGCCATAAACTGCACGCCCAGCCAGACGCAGCCAGCCAGCATTGCCAGGTTAAGAAAATGGCGAGCAGGCAGCATTAACGGCTTACTGCTGATCAATTCTCGCAATTTGCCGAACGCGACGATGGATCCCGTAAATGTCACCGCTCCGATAAAGACACCGACAAAGATTTCGATCTTGTGGATGGTTTCTTCAACACCGACAAGCGGTTGCCCCGTTTGCAAATAATTGGCGATACCCACCAGCACGGCTGCCGCACCGACAAAGCTGTGCAGCATCGCAACTAACTCAGGCATCGAGGTCATGGCTACGCGTGACGCCAAAATCGAGCCTACGATAACGCTGGGCAAGATCACAGCCACCAAGGTGCCGTAGTTGGTCACGGCTGGACTGAGAGCGGTTGCCACAAACGCGATCAACATCCCGGCAATGCCAAACATGTTGCCTTTTTTGGCAGTTTCCTGGTCAGATAATCCTCCCAGGCTGAGGATAAATAAAGCACTCGCCGCAATGTATGCGACCGTCAGCAGATTATTGGACATAGAGTTGGGGAAATAGGGGATAGAGAATTGGATGTCAATGGAATGGTTATCGCTGGAACATCTTCAACATGCGTTGGGTGACCAGGAAGCCGCCGGAAATGTTGACGGTGCCGATGAGAACGGCGATCGCGCCCAAAATAGTAGTGGGTGACGTTAGGTCGCCCGAAATCTGCAACATCCCGCCAATGATGATGATGCCGCTGATGGCATTGGTCACACTCATCAAAGGGGTATGCAGAGCGGGTTTGACATTCCAGATCACCTGCCAACCGACGAAACACGCCAGCACAAATACGGTGAAGTGAGATAGGAAGGAAGAAGGCGCACCAATGCCGATGCCAACCAGGGCTGACCCTGCCAATACAGGAAACAGAATGCTGTTGATGTTTTGTTTGGGTTGAGTGGCGGCTGGCGCAACTGCAACAGCGGCGGCTGGGGTGGTGAGTTGTGGAGGGCTGGGAGGGGTGGCAGGTTTCGGGGGTGGATAGGTGACATCTCCGTTGTGCAGCACTAACGCTCCTCGAATCACCTCATCGTCCAGGTCGATCCGGTAATTGCCAGAGCCACCCATATCACTTAACAAATGGCACAGGTTTGTGCCATACAGCTGGCTCGATTGCGCTGCCATGCGACTGGGGAAATCGGTCAGACCGACGATCGTGACACCGTTATAGCAGTAGACTTCACCGGGTTTTGTCACCTCGCAGTTGCCACCTTGCTCGGCTGCCATATCCACCACGACGGAGCCCGCTTTCATGCTCTCTACCATATCGCGGGTGATCAAAATTGGCGCTCTTCTGCCGGGGATCAAAGCCGTGGTGACAATGATATCCACTTCTTTTGCCTGTGCCGCAAACAACTCCATTTCTTTTTTGATGAACTCGTCGCTCATCACTTTGGCGTAGCCGCCTTCGCCGGAGCCATCTTCAGCAAAATCGAGTTCTAAAAACTCGGCTCCCAGACTTTCGACTTGTTCTTTCACGACCAAGCGGGTATCAAACCCTCGCACGATCGCACCTAAGCCTTTGGCAGCCCCGATCGCTGCTAAGCCTGCAACCCCTGCCCCAATCACCAACACTTTGGCAGGTGGAACTTTACCCGCTGCTGTAATTTGTCCGGTAAAAAACCGTCCGAAGTTATTAGCCGCTTCGATCACAGCCCGATAACCAGCAATGTTAGCCATTGAACTGAGCGCATCCATTTTCTGGGCGCGGCTGATGCGGGGAACGGCATCCATGGCTAAGACAGAGGCTTTACAGGCAGCCAATTGCTGCAACAGGTCGGCATTTTGAGCCGGGTAGATAAAGCTAATCAGCGTTTTTCCGGCAGTGAGTAACTCTGCCTCATGTATCCCAAGTTCCGTATGGGTCGCCGGGGGACGCACTTTCAAAATAATATCGGCAGCATCCCAGAGCGATCGCGCATCGGCAATAATTTGGCAGTTGGCGTGTTGATAACTCTCGTCAGAGAAACTTGCGGCTGCCCCTGCCCCCGTTTCTACTAACACGTCAAACCCCATCTTTTGTAGAGTTTTGGCAGTGTCGGGGGTGGCAGCAACTCGACATTCTCCCGGAGAAATCTCCTTAGGAATACCGATTTTTAAGCTTGGTTTCGGTTGAGCCTCAGCCGTTTCAAGGGTACTGGCTTCAGCTTTGTCAGCAGCTATGGTCATGGACTCTCCTTAGGTTCGCTGAATTTGGAATTGTCGATAGGTACTGGGGCTGCGTTGTAAAGAAAGGTAAATTGACGACCTTTGCTCAAAAGGGTCTAAAACGGAAAAAATGGGAGGAGTAGATGGGCGCGATCGCAAGCGATCGCATGACCCTAATTGGTTTAAACGTGAGGATAGATGGAGTCAAACACGCAGAAGAGAGCGGTTCTTTTGTGTATCGATTGAAAGGGGGAGGCAAACTCATGCAGAAATTTTGCTCTCTTTACCCTTACCCGATTAGCAACACAACAGGAATAAATCGATGGAAATCTCTATACAAGTTCAAGAATTTTTACGCTCCTTGAGAGTGACTCGGGTTAACTACGTGTAGTTCGCTTTGCATCCTAAAGTGATCCCTCCCCACACATCAGGATCTTCAACTTGTCTTAGGATTGCAGCCTGAATACACCCGAAAGTTGACGGTTAGAAGTCTGATAAAAACAACGTGAACAACTTTTTGGGAGAGTGCGGCTTCGCCGCACTCTCCCAAAAAGTTCTGGGTTTTTAATTTGGTCAGGATTTTTAGCAGCGCTGCGTTGCCAACTGCCATCCCCATTGAACGATCAGGGGGCGTCACACCTCCCAAGTTTCTCACACTCGCATGGGCATGATAATGAGATAGGGGTTCATCTCGTGCGATCGCACAGGGTGTCCTGGGTGAGATTCGATTGGCTGGGGTTAAAGCTTTGAACGTTTTTGCAACACTTCCGTCAGAATGCAAGCGTAACCTGCTGGTTTTATTTATCGCAGGTCTTCTCTTCTGGTCGGCTCTGGCATCGTTGTTACCGACTTTGCCGCTCTATATTGCCGAGATGGGCAGAAACAGCGAAGAAATCGGTATCATCATGGGTACCTTCGCCATTGGGCTGCTGGGGTTTCGTGCCTCTTTAGCACGGCTGGCAGACCGGCGGGGGCGCAAAATTGTGTTATTGATTGGCATGACTGCCGTGGCACTGGCTCCGATGGGCTATTTGCTAACTGAATCAATGCCGCTATTGATTGGGGTGAGAGCGTTTCATGGCATCAGCATTGCTGCCTTTGCGTTGGCATATAGCGCTCTGGTGGTCGATATTTCACCTCCCGGCAGTCGTGGCGAATTGATCGGCTATATGAGCCTGGTGAATCCAACCGGGATGGCGTTAGGACCGGCAATGGGCGGTTTTTTGCACGAATGGTTTGGCTTTACCCCGGCGTTTCTGGCAGCTACCGCCGCTGGCTTGGTCGGGTTAGTCTGCACGGCTCAAGTGTATGCTCCGGCGGAGGTCACCCTGGCGGCACAGTCAGACTCAGGACAGTTTTGGCAAATGTTGGGCAATCCCCGCATTCGGATTCCGACACTTGTGCTGTTGTTGGTCGGGCTGGCGTTTGGTGCGCTGGTGACGTTTGTGCCGTTGCTGATGCAAGAGGCAAAGACCTCGTTAAACGTCGGGCTGTTTTATGCGGCAGCGGCGATCGCCAGTTTTGGGATTCGGCTGATTGCGGGGCGGGCATCGGATCGCTATGGACGGGGTCCGTTTATTACCTTTAGCCTGATCCTCTATGGGCTGGCGATGGTGCTGCTGTGGCAAGCCCAAAGTGCGTCTGCCTTTTTGTTAGCAGGGCTGGTGGAAGGCTGTGGCGGCGGTATTCTGATTCCGATGATGGCAGCCCTCATGGCAGATCGATCGCACCCCAATGAGCGCGGTCGCACCTTTAGTCTGTGCATGGTGGGGTTTGATCTGGGAATTGCGATCGCAGGACCTCTATTTGGGGCGATCGCCAACCAGACCAACTATCGCTTTATTTTTGGGGCATCGGCTGCCCTTGTGTTTTTAGGATTGCTGGTGTTTGTCACCTTATCGGGCAAAGATTTAGCCCAGTCGTTTGGCTTTGCCATCGGTCGCAGCCCAGATATGTATGCCGTAGAAGAATTAACCGTCAAAAGCCACTGATCCCTAACGGGTGGGGTAAGGTGTCGGCACATGGTAGACGCGTCACTCCACAGGTTGACAGTCAATATCAGCCCAAACGCCCTAAAATCAGCCAAACTAAAAAAGGAGATGGCGATACGCCATCTCCTTTGATTCGAACGGGCTAGGAGGGATTCGAACCCCCGACACCGTGGTCCGTAGCCACGTGCTCTAGTCCACTGAGCTACAAGCCCTTGACCAAGATTTTTATCCTAACACAACTGTGACATGGTTCAAAGACCTTTTTCAAAAAATCTCGACTCTTCTGAAAAAAAACTGACCCATCTCGACTCAGATGGGCAGGCGCAGATGGTTGACGTTTCTGCAAAAACCGCAACCGTTCGTCGGGCGATCGCCACGGGTCGAGTTCGCATGCAGCCTGAAACCTTTGCCACCATTGAGGCGGGTAATGCACCCAAAGGAGATGTCTTGGGCACTGCCCGACTGGCAGGAATTATGGCAGCAAAACAAACCGCCAACCTGATCCCCCTCTGCCACCCCCTGCCCCTGCAAAAGGTCGAAGTTCGCATTTTCCCGGATGCCGACTTACCGGGCTACCAGATCGAAGCCGAGGTCAAAACCAAAGCGGAAACAGGGGTTGAAATGGAAGCGTTGACAGCGGTTTCTGTGGCAGCGCTGACCCTGTATGACATGGCAAAAGCCCTGGAAAAATCAATCCAAATCGAAGCCATTCAGCTCAAACACAAAACAGGCGGAAAATCGGGCGATTATTCGGCTGAATCTACTCGCATGGAGCAGGATACTGATTTGAAACCTGAATAGACCCAATATTTTTTGAGCGCATGACAAAGTCATGCGCTCAAAAAATATCTGTCCACTGCCTTTTGGTTAGCCATCAATGGCGATCGCGCTATGTAGCGCTTCGTACCTAGATAGATTACGGTTGTTGTGTGAGAGCCGCACGGAGTGCGGCTCTCACACAACAGCTTGTACTTCACGCGATTGAGAATTGCTATATATTAAGTTTTGTACAGGAAATGAGAAGAGGCTTGTTGTGCTGCCATGCCATTCATCCACGTGCCCGAACCCTGGCAATTACCAGAAAAATTAGTTACTCCAGAAGCTGCCTTTCTCAATCGACGGAAATTTCTCCAAGGATTGGGGTTGAGCATCGCTGGCACAGCTTTGCCCTTAATGGGGTGCCAAAAGCAAGTGACCACCGAAGAACCGCTGCAAGGAACCATTGCATTAAACCCCACCCCCAACGCTGCCTTTACCGATGCGGGGCGTCCGTTGACCAATGAGATGCTGGCAGGAACTTACAATAATTTCTATGAGTTTGGCAGTTCTAAGGGGATCTGGAAAAATGCGCAAGCACTGCCCACCGATCCCTGGACGGTCGAGGTGACAGGATTGGTCAACAATCCTAAAACCTATGATCTGGATGACCTGCTGCATCGCTTTCCATTGGAAGAACGCATCTATCGATTTCGGTGTGTTGAAGCCTGGGCAATGGTGGTTCCCTGGTTAGGGTTCCCCATGAATGCCCTGATCAAAGAAGTGGAACCCACGGCGGCGGCAAAATTTGTCCGCTTCACCTCGTATTTCGACCCCAAAGTCACCAAAGGCCCGACATTTCCACCCTCTCAATTTCTGCCTTTTCCCTATACCGAAGGGTTACGGCTCGATGAAATGAACAATGATCTGGCATTTTTTGCGGTGGGTCTTTATGGGCATACCTTACCCAAACAACATGGTGCGCCCATTCGTGCAGTAATTCCCTGGAAATATGGATTTAAAGGCGCAAAGTCGTTAGTCAAAATTGAGTTTGTGGAAACCCAACCGGCAACGTTTTGGAATACGTTGAATGCGAATGAATATAAGTTTGAATCGAACGTTGAACCAGACGTACCTCATCCTCGCTGGTCGCAAGCCACAGAACGATTAATTGGACCGAGTGATGAATATCGCTGGGAGAGAGTTCCGACCGTAAAATACAACGGCTATGGAGATTATGTTGCTCGTTTGTATGAATGATGCTGAATAGTATCGTGCTTAATAGCAGGATGAATGTGACCGTAAACCTTTTGGGTTTACGGTCACATTTATCCCCCAATCAGCAATGCCCAACTGAGGATCACAAATTAAATAAAACCCGGAAGTTTATTGTTGGAAGCGCGGCGTCGCCGCGCTTCCAACAATAAATCTTCGACTTTATTAAATCCACGATCCTGAGGAAGTTTATCAGTTGCATAATTTTTTCTCAGTTGGTGCAATATTGGGATTGTGTTCTAAGTAAGAATGCAGGCGATCGCAACCTCGCTTTAATAAATCCTCCAGATTCAGATCCCAGACTAAAACACCGCCGGTTTCGCTGGCACTGATCAGTGTTTTGCCATCGCCACTGAGGGTGATATTGCGAACGGTATCAGTCTGTCCCAGTAAGGTTTTAATCAACGTACCCGTATCGGGATTCCAGAGTTTGATGGTTTGATCGGCACTACCCGACATTAAAGTATTGCCATCTGGACTGAATGCGAGACTGGTAACGCCATCTTGATGCCCAGTCAGAGTGTGAAGTAACGTACCATCGCTGACACGCCATAGGGTAATTGTGTTATCCCAACTGGCAACCGCTAATGTCTTACCATTGGGATGAAATGCGATCGCAGATATTCCTAACCCATGTCCCGATAAGGTTCTCACAAGCGATCCATCAAGCGATCGCCATAGCTTGACGGTATTGTCATAACTACCGGATGCAAGTAAATCACCGTCGGGACTGAAGACGACGGTACTAACACTATCTGTATGCCCCGTTAGCGTTGTCATCAGCGAGCCATCGCTGGGATGCCAAAGCTGCACCGTTTTGTCTTCACTGCCGGAAGCCAGCAGGTTTGCTGAGGGATTGAAGCTGAGACTGGTAATTTTTCCCTGATGTCCGGTGAGCGATCGCACCAGGGTTCCATTTACCGAATTCCAGAGATGGATCGTGCTATCGTCACTGCCCGATGCCAGAAGTTGACCATCGGGTCTGAAGCTGAGAGCAGCGATCGGCTGTGTTTGTGGGGGGAATGAACGGGTTTCAGTGGGGCGATCGATCGATCCGATCTGAATCGTGCCATCCCATCCAGCCGCCGCAAAGGTGGTGCGATCGGGACTGAATGCCGTGACCAACGCAGACATCGGCTGTGGGTGAATCTGTTGAATATCCCAGAGACGGACACTCTTATCGGCTCCAGCCGATATCACCATCTGTCCATCCGGACTGAATGCCGCATCCAATACGTCTGAACCCTGTCCGCGAATCATCTTGAGCAATGCCCCATCAGGCACCGACCACAGCCGCAATGTATCGTCGGCACTGGCGGAGACGAGATAACGCCCATCCCGACTGAATTGCACATGATTCACGCGATCGCTATGTCCCTCCAGAGATTGTACCGAACCATCGGCGATCGCCCACAATCGGATTACCCCATCTTCTCCCGCCGATGCCAGAAATTTACCATCAGGACTGAAGGTCACACTGCTGACCCGTCCTTGATGTCCGCTCAAGGTGCTTACAGCGTTACCATTGGCAACGGTCCATAGGCGTACGGTGCCATCTTCCGAAGCAGATGTCAGCAGTTGTCCATCAGGGCTGAAGCTGACCTGATTAACCCAGCCGGTATGACCTGTCAGAGTTCTGAGCACCGTACCATTAGCAGGATTCACGAGTTTAATGGTTTGATCTCGACTGGCGATCGCCAGTACTTTACCCTCTGCACTCCAGGCAACATCGGTGATCCAGGTGCCTTCCGCGATCGCTTGCAGCTTAGACTGATTCATTGCATCCCACAATTGCACCCCCTGATTGCTGGCGATCGCCAGAATCTTGCCATCCGAGCTGAAGGCAACGGCTGTCATGCGATTGGGCTGATCGTCTAGAGACGCAATCAGAGTGCCATCTGGTTGCCACAAGCGCACCGTACCATCATCACTGGCGGATGCGATCATCCCCCCATCAGCACGGATACTGACCCGATTTACTCGTTGGCTATGTCCTTCCAGGCGATTGCGTTCCTGTGTTTCTTCAACTGCTTGCTGCAACGTGGCGATCGTTTGAGTGCGAACATCAGACAGGGTTTCTGCCCCAATCCCCCAGCCCTTTAATCGGTGCAATAATTCGGCGGATTGCACACTCGTCGTCAAAGCTTCAAGCTGATGATTCGCTAAAAACTGCGCCTCAGACAATGCATTCAATGCACGAATTTCGTTGAGTTGTGCCTGCTGTCGTTGTAAATATGCTGCTCCCCCCAACATTGTCGTAACGATTCCCAGTCCGCTAATCAGGGCGATCGCCACTTGTGCCCGTCTCAGTCGTCGTTTTGTTTGATCTTGCTCCTGCGATCGCTGCTGAATACACGCTTCAATAAACTCCTGCACATCCTGCGAGAGTTCGTCTGTATAGTTGACATATAACTCTTCCGCTGCGTCCAATCGTACGCCTCGCAACAAGAAATCTGATTGTTTTCCACCTTGCTTCCACTGCTGCGCCGCTTGCTCAATCTGACGTTGCGATCGCAACCGTGCCCGATTCTCCTCCAACCACCAGCGCAACGTAGACCAATGCCGAATCAAGATCTCATGGGCAACCTCGACGGTTACGTGGTGGCTATTTGTTATTAGCTGTTGGCTATTAGCTGTTAGCTGTTGGCTATTAGCTATTAGCTGCTCCCCATCTCCCGTCCGGCTACGCTCACGGCAAAGCCCATCTCCCCGACTCCCCATCCCCTCACTTTCCCATCCCTCCTGCTCCTCTTCCACTCCCACAACTACCAACTTTGCTACAGTCAGGGCGTGTAATGTCTGTTCCACCAGTTCCCTAGAGTATTTAGGTACCACCAGATCGGATTTAAAGACACGGCGACGGGTGTCTTCCGTGCCTTCACCCAGTTGCGTCAGGGACAGGAAAATCCAGCGGGCACAGGCTTGGGCATCCGCATCCAGGCTATCGTAGACTGATTGAGCCTTCCGTTCTAATGCTCCACGCAAGCCGCCAATTTGCTGTTGGTAGACTTGCAAAGTCAGGCGTCCAGGCTGGCGTTGTTCCCAGACTTGTTGCAGAACGAATTCCAGTAAGGGCAAATCTCCAGCCCCTTGGCTCAGTTCATCCAGTAAGACTTCTACCAACTCTGATTCAACGGTTAATCCAACCCGCTCAGCCGGGTCAGTGATGATCTGGCGATAGTCATCATCATTGAGCGTTGGCGGCACCAGTAAGCTGGAGCGTTGCAAATGGTGTGCCAGTGAGGGTACTTCCAGGCAAGGTGCCACAAAATCTGTTCGCAATGTAATCACGACTTTGAAGCGATCGCCTGCATGTTCCACCGCTCCTAAGATTAAATCGAGAAAGCGCTGCCGATCCTCGTTTGCTGCCAGAGTAAACAGTTCTTCGAATTGGTCAACAATCAATACCAGCATCGGTTCTGGACGCGATCGCAACCAATAAACAAAGCTTTCAATCCCCTGATACAAAACACCTTCGATTTGCATCTGTTGCAGCGATCGCTCTCGCTCACTACCACTGTCTACTAATCGTTTTGCCAGGGCATCCAAAGGATGAGTGTCCGGTCGCAAGCTGCGCACCCACCACGATTCACTGCCTGGAACTTGTTTGCCAGCCCGCAATTGTGCCATCAAGCCAGCATGAACCACCGATGATTTACCACTACCAGACGCACCCACCACTGCTAGAAATGATTGCTGCATTACCGCACTGAGTAACCGTTGAATCAGGCGATCGCGTCCAAAAAAGAAGGGAGCATCATCTTCACCAAAGGCTTGCAACCCCATGTAGGGACAGAGTCCCAAATCAAAAATAGATGCGGTATTACTACCAATTGTCCCTGTTTTACTTGGCAATACTTCAATCACCCCCTGACTGCCCGACAACCAGACCTGGGCAATGATTCCAGATTCTGCCAGAATGCTTTGCAGTTGAGCAATCCAGCCCGCTGCGGATAAGCCCGTTTGCGTATCCGTTTGGGTCAAAGTATCAAGTAATGCTGTCGCAAATTGGTCGGGATTGTCGTGACTTGCTGCCGCTGCAATCAAGCATTGTCCGCGAGCAGGATCGATTTGTAAATCATCCACCCAATCGGCTAGATGCTCTGCTTCAGGACAATCCAAAATAATCAATTGTTGCGACAGGGGCGATCGCCGCAATTCCTGCCGCAACCAGGATCGACTGATCTGCACCTGATTCTTAAACGTCAGCAATGCCTCACCTGTTTCGGTTTGTTCGACCCGTCCCCGCAAATAGAGTAAAGCGGTCGTAGTTTCCGATGAAGAGTGGGAATGTTCCTTACCCGATTGCAAACAGGTTTGAATTGCGTCCCTGACCCCCGTCCACTCCTTCCCTGCTTTAGGAAAGTAGCTAACATCAAAGTAACCCAAATTTTGTAAAACTTTGCTCAGATCGAGACTGCTTTGACTACTGCCCAACCCGTCTACCACCAGTGCTTGCCGGGGATGGGAATCTTGTGCCTGACTGGGACGTAGCCCCAGAATCAATTCGCCCACCCCTTCTACAATCCGCTTGGGGGTTTGTAACGGATATTCAGGTTGCAGTTGCGTTTCGCCACGTCCGCGTTTTTGTTGATTGATCAGGCGCAACTGCTGATTGGTTTTATCAATATATTGTAGCGTTTGATAGTACACATATTTGTAAAGTGTGTCTGCTTCAATAATATTTTGGGCGTCCGCTGCTTCGCCCAACAATCCGCGCATCAAGTAGTACGTAAAGACGCCATGACCCAGTTCTGGAAACTCCCACGATTGTTGATTTTGATCGCACGATAGTAGAGCATAAAATCCCTTACTTTGCGCAGCTCGTTGGCGCAACAATTCCATTAATTGCGGCGTCGGATTTGCTAAGGGTTCCGTTTCCACCTCGCCTTTTGCCACGCGAAAACTCATGCCACCACTATGACAGGCATCTAGCCAAACCAATTGCTGATGGGCAGGACATTGACTCAGCAACGTTAACAATTCCTGCACACCCAACCCAGTGTCTAGCAAACGATCTTTATAAGTATCTGCCAAACACAAAACCGCTTGCTGCGTATCAGTGGTCAGCACCCCATGCCCTGAAAAATAAAACAACACCGTATCTTGAGGATGGGCGTGTGCCACGATTTGTTTCAGGCTGGTACGAACAGTGTCTAAGCGTGGAACCTGAGCAGGTAAGCATCTCAACTTTGCCAGCGTATCTATCGTTATGGCTCCCGTCGCTGCAACCTGGGCAGGCAAATGCCGCATTTGAGGGATCGCAGATGCATCAGACGGTATGCCAAAATCATGGTGCATCAACACCGACTTTTGCGGAAATGTTTGGGTCGCAATGGCGATCGCCTCCCCTAACCCCTGACAATCCAACGCCGAATAGGACAAAGTCGGAAACCGCGCATCATCATACTGATTCACCCCCACCAGCAACACCCAGAGTTTTGCCTCTCCCGTTTGTAGAGCGCGGGTCGAACGACTGGTACCAACACTGACTGGACACATATACTCTACCCGTTTGCAGATATCTATGGATACATCATGGATTGCAGGCGATCGGAAAAGTTAGCGAGATAGTATGGGTTAGATTTGCGTCGGATGGGTTAGCCCCAGCGTAACGCATCCAGCCCTTGGGGAATCGTGTGTTACAGTTGCACCTCCCTCGCACTAGAATGCTTCATAAAAAGTTAGAATTAGCCCACCTGCCACAGACGCGATCGCACTATTGAATCATAGGGTGATCCTTTGGGTTCTATGCACTTTGCCAGAGACTAATGGGATCTCAATCATGAGCTAACGGAAACACTTGCTACAATAAGCAGCAGATGGTGTGATGTGCTTACCTGAAATGCCTCCTACTGCTGCTCAACTGATGAGTTTGTATCGTATTGGCTATCAACTGACCTTTACGATGCTTCAGCCTATTCATTTAATGTGCCTTGATGCGCGCACCTGAAATGTATATGTTCTGGCTGGATATGACGAAGAGTTAGAGTTCTAAATTTTGCCTGACGGAGAGTTATCCGATGAGTCAGATTGATTATGGTGCCATGTCTGATGCTGAATTGAAGCAGTACTTTCTCAAACATCGTGGAGATCAAGCTGCTTTTCAAGCTTATTTAGATAGAGTTAATCAACGTCCCCGCAGGATTATTGCTAGTCTCGATGATCCTAATTTTGATGAAAAAGTACAAGCTGCAATTCGGCAAAAATTAGAAACAGCAAGACGTCGAAACAGCCAATAGGCTAATCCAAATACAGCAGAAAGCGATCGCCATCCATGAATCAGTCAAACGTACATTGATTGAACCTTCTCATTTGGCATTTACCCAAAAACTATTGCATACAAGCGATCGCACTATTGAAGGTTTTCTTTGAAGTTGATGGATAAGCAATGTCAATTGACACAGAGAATTTCAACCCATAGCTATTGCTCCGTGTCCCCGTGTCCCTCCCTCACCGCGTAATCTTCTCAAAAATTAGATATATTTCCTATAACTTTTTTCAGTGGATCTGAAGATTTACTGAAACTTTCCCATCGATCGGTTTGAGAAAAGCTATAGTGACAAAATATTTTCTGCCTAAGATCTCATTTCGGGTAGATAGACAGAAAAATTCTGTCTAAGATCCTAAATTGGGTAAATAGACAGAAAATCTTCCGCCTAAGATCCTCTATAAGGTAGTTAGATAGAATTTTTCCGCCTAATAACGAGTTATGCCGCTTCCACAGTCCTAGTCAAAGGAACAACTATGACCAAATTTCATATTTTTAATGTAACCACTTTTGGCGCGGTTGGGGATGGCAGTGTAAATGATAGTAGTTTTATTGATAAAGCTATCAAAGAACTTTCCGCAGCAGGGGGCGGAGTTCTCTATTTTCCAAAGGGGAAATACTTGACAACTACTAAGCACACAATCTCCAATGTTCCTTGCAGAATCAAAGGTGATGGAGTTGGACTGAGTGCAATCGAGTGGGATACCAGTGATGGTGGCTTCGAGTTCAAAGGAGGTGGATTTAATGGAAACTACATTAATAGTTTGCATGTTAGTGATCTTGCTTTTGTTACCAGAAAACGCTTAGGCGGAACAGCATTATTTATGAGTTGGGATGACGGAAATAAGTCGGTTATCCAACACTTTGTACTCGAAAATATTCAGATTAAGGGTGCTGGTTTGTATACGGGTAGTGATCACATATGGACTCGTGGAGTTCACTGTAGACACGCATACAATAGTGTTATGAGAAATGTACAAATCATTGGATCTAGCTTTGTAGTCAATTCGGGCGATGCTTTACAAACAGAAGCCCTATTTCTTGAAAAAGCTGCTAGTTCGGAGACAAGGTCTACGCAGTATCTAATTTCAGATTTCTATGTAAACTTTTATGGAACAGCGCTCCGCTTCGATAGTGTTGAAGGCATTTATATGGCTAATTTTGAACTTGTGCTCAATACTATAGGCATCCAAGGAAACAATGTTTACGTTGCTGCCTTTTCTAATGGACACATTGATTATCGTCGTAGTGGTTTCATTATTGAGAACTCCTCATCTGTTCGTGTGACGGACTGCGATCTTAAGCACGCCGCTCGTCGTCCAGATGGCTCTTCTGATAGTAATCCTATAAGGGTTGCTAATGATCAAGGAAATGCAATCAACTTTGTTGAAAGTCTTGACGTTACAGTCAGTGGTTGTAGCATCAAAGGTCCAGGTGATAGAGCCATACTTCCAGATGGAAAACCCTTTCATGCTAACGGTGTAATAATAGGGGATGTACCCCCTGAACCTCAACTTGAACACGCAATCATCACTGGTAACTCATTTAAATGGTTTCCTGACCAAGCCGTTTGGCTGAAAAAAAATACAAGGGAAAATAGAGTCACAAATAATACATTTGAGGCAATTCGTGCCAATAAAGTTTTAGATCAAGGTACAGGAAATATAGTAGATTAGCCTCTCAGCCAACCGTAAAGTAGAAACGCGACATAACAAACCTACTGCACTGGAACGGCATTTTTTTCTGGTTAGGATGCAGAGGTTATCTCTGTCCGGTGAGTGGGAACGTTAGCGCGATCGCTTGCCCTTGAGTAGAATGTATTAGCTGCATCCTATGCAAGAGACTGATAAGTGCCATCGCCGCCCCCATTAAGCTTGTCTATAATTGAGATAGTTAGCGTTGAGATAAATGTATGCCAGTCCTAACCCCTAAATCTTATGTGGAGTATCGAAACGATGCTTATTGGGTAGAGGGGACTCGGATTTCTCTGGACTCAATTGTCTACGCTTTTCGAAACGGTCTCTCACCCGAAAGTATTGTTCAGTCTTTTCCATTACTAACTCTTGAACAGGTTTATGGGGCGATCGCCTTTTACCTTGCTAATTGTCCTGAGATTGATGCTTACCTGGTAGCTGAGGAAGAGGCATTCGATTCTATGCCCCAACCTCTACAATCCATAGATCCTGATTTGTATGACAAACTTATGGCAGCTAAAGCCGCGAAGCAGTAAGTATAACCATGACTGTTCGTTATCAAGCTGATGCTGATTTGAATCAGGCGATCGTAACAGGTGTTTTACGACGCGAACCTACAGTTAGTTTTCAAACTGCTTTGGCTGCTGGGTTAGAAGGCGTTAAAGATTCAGGAGTCTTGGCGATCGCAGCGCAGCAGGGACGTGTTCTTGTCAGCCATGATCGCAAAACGATGCCATCGGAGTTTGCTGAGTTTATCATTAGCAATCAAAGTTCAGGAGTTATCATTGTTTCCAGAAGACTACCAATTGAGCTTATCATTGACGAATTATTGCTGATTTGGGCAGCATCTAGTTCAGAAGAATGGATAAATCGAATTGCTAAGCTACCCCTTTGACACAGTCTAAAAATACTCATGCATCTACTCGTTAAGGGTTATCTGTTTGGCGTCCAAGGATATCTGCGTCAGATGAGGGGCAACGTTAGACTTCTATCTTCTGAATCATAAAAGATTATGCAGTTTGCTTATATTGGAAATGTTCGTCAAACGCCTGCTAAGGGACTGACAGGGCTATGTCCTTGTTGTAGCAGTATAGTAATTGCTAAGTGCGGAGAATTTGTCACCCATCATTGGGCACATAAGAAAAACTCAGAGTGTGACCCATGGTGGGAAAATGAATCAGAATGGCATAAAACCTGGAAATCTTATTTTCCACCAGAGCTTCAAGAGTACCTCTTCAAAGACAGTATCACAGGAGAAAAACACATCGCTGATGTGTACTCTATTAAAAATGTAGTTATCGAACTACAAAGTTACCCCATCAAATCTGACGAAATTGAAGCCAGAGAATCTTTCTATCATAAACATGGCAGAATGATTTGGCTTATTAATGGTTTAGCAAATAAGTTGGACAAGGTATACTTTTTTAATTTAAGCATTACAGAGATAGACTCAAATGATCCGACAATAATGAACTTCAGGTGGTGTGGCAAAAGCAAATTATTTGAAAAGTGGTCAAAAGTACGCAGTCATGTTTACATTGACTTCGGAGATCCTTTCATATTACATCTAAGGCAATACGACTCGAAAACAAAAAATGGTCAAGTAAAATGCTATCTCAAAAAGGAGTTTGTTCACTTTTTTGGGGGACTCTGGACAGAACCAAAAGAAGAATGACATAGAAGTTTCATAACTTTTAATTTATCCACAACAAAGTGCGATCGCCACTTCTACTTTTTGAAGTGAATCAGAGAGTTGATTAAAATGAAGTAGTGCGATCGCCAACAAGATTTGCAAGTTTGTTATAGGGGCGATCGCCTAGATTAAAATGGAAGAGCAAGCTGAAATGAGGGCAAGCTCAATGAACGTTCGACAGCCTCGCTACAGCAAAGAAGAATTTTCTCGACGTGGCGATGAAATTTATGAGAGTCAGATCCGCTCTCAAGTTGAAGCAGGCAATCATGGCAAGATAGTGGCGATCGATCTTGAAACCGGAGATTTTGAAGTCGATGCGAGTGAAATAATTGCGTGCGATCGCCTTGAAGTTTGCCATCCAAACGCTCAAATTTGGATGGTTCGGATTGGTTCTCGGCATATTCGTCATTTTGGTGGACGCATTAGGAAACCAGGATGATCACGGGTGTGGTAAATGCGGAATTTGAACCCATTATTTCACTCTCAATCTGTCGATTAGATAGAACAGTTTTTATACAAGATGCGATCGCAAACACAGGATTCAACCGAACAACAGAGCAATTGCATACTGAGTTAAAATGTGGTTATTCTGTTATAGCTTCAGGGAAGTCGGTTTATGAGCCTTGTTCTGGAATGCGAAACACCACCTTTGCGAGAAGACGAAACTGGAGCGATTCGGGTTGGGAATTCCAGGGTTTTATTAGAGACTGTAATTCGATCGTTTCAGGATGGTGCATCCCCAGAATCTATTGTTCATCGATACACAACGCTATCGTTGTCTGACGTCTACAGCACAATTGCATACTATCTCAGACATCAAGATACTGTAGAAGCGTACTTAAACCAGAGAGAGCAGTTAGCTGAATCAGTCCGGCAACGTTTATCCAGTATTCAACCTGATTTAAGCCTAATCCGCACTCGCTTATTATCTCAACAGAGTCAACATTAAAGGTGATGTTGCGTTTATTAAGCGATGAGAACTTTAACGGTGACATTGTTCGAGGGCTGTTTTTGCGTCAGCCTAATCTTGATCTAATTCGAGTTCAAGATGTTGGTTTACGAGAAGTAGACGATTCTGCAATTTTAGCGTGGGCAGGAATGAATGAACGTATTCTTCTTACTCACGATCGCGCAACAATGCCAAATTTTGCTTATGACCGATTGGCGAGAAGAGAAGTCATGGCAGGGATTTTTGTTATCAATGATCGAATGCCAATTCGACAAGCAATTGATGAGTTATTGCTAATTAACGAAGGTAGTCAGCAAGCAGAATGGAAGGGAATAGTGTTGTACTTGCCTTTGTGAAAGTGCGTCGCCACTTCCACGTTTTGAAGTGAATCAGAGAGTTGATTGAAATGAAGTAGTGCGATCGCTGGCAAGATTTGAGAGTTGGATATACTCAGGCTATTTGAGTACCCCGGAACAGGTATTAAAAAATCCCGACTTTGGCATACTGTGGCTAAACTGCACAACACCATCATCGGGATTTGTTTTTTATTTTTAATGTCTAACTACCAAAGTGCAGGGACGGGACCTGGCGCTCTAGGCGAGGTTGATGAACCTGGAGGTAGGGGGAAGTAGTAGGGCTGTGCCGGAGGAATAGGGCTGGGTTCGTAGGGTGGCAATAGTTGTAACGAGGTATCGTAGGGGCTGGTCATATCTGGTGTGCGAATGTAGGGATCGCTTTCACCTTGCTGCTCCATCACGACGCGATAGAGGCGATTAACCGCACTGCCATCTTCCATAATTTCGTTTTCCGGAAAGGGGCCGGTGATCCAGGTCAGATTTCGAGGAGGTCGGCGGTTTTCATAGAAGGTTCTATCCCTGGTATAGAAAGCATCTAAGAATGCATCGTCGATCGGTTGCGCTTCCACTGTGCTCGGTGCTCTTCGATTGGCTTCTTGAGCGATCGCAGCATCGATTAACAGTGTGGAAGAAACGGCTAGCGCCAGTGCGCCAAGCAATGCTTTAGACCTCACGCCCATAGTTTTTGACCTCAAACTTTGCGAATATCCTAACTCATAATCCGAGACTTGGATCAAGATAGCAGAAATTCTTGATTAGACTCTTTATAGTAGTAGATCTGAGCCATAAAATTCAAAATTTTCCGCAGATTTTCCCCTCCCATCGATTGATTTTTAAGATACAGCACGGTCTCAGTTGACGAGGTACAAAAAACGGGGTGCAGGGGTGGAACCTCTGGCTGGGGGCAACGCTCTCACCTCGCCTCATCCTTCATGAATATGAAATACGCTGTAATCAAAGGCGATCGCAAAACGGTTTATCGGTTGCAATTCCAGATCGGTTCTTTTTAAAGGGTTATCAGTAGATGAACAGAAAGAATGACTGACCGGATTTTCAGGACGTGCGCACCAAAGGCGCGCACGTCCTGAAAAGAGATGATTGATTTTGTCTAGATATTTATTCCACCATTCATCGCACAATTCCATGGGCAATCAATTAGCAAAAACGCTGGAAAATCAAGGTATCCGCTTTGTTCGGATTCTGTGGTGCGACAATGCCAATGTCATTCGCGGCAAAGCATTTCATACGTACTTTCTGACCGAACATCAAGATCAAGGCATTGGCATTTCTGTCGCTCAGCAAGCCATTCCCGTTATGTATGACGCCGTCGCGGAGGGGAGTGGGTTAGGGCCGGTTGGTGAGGTGTGGTTGGCTCCCGACTGGTCTACGCTCAATGCATTGCCCTATGCGGCTAGCCATGCCCGTGTGATGGGCGATATCGTTACCCGCGACGGTGCGCCCTGGGCATTATGCCCCCGTGGATTTTTGCGGCGAATGATTGCCCAGGCAGACCAATTGGGGCTGACAATTAAGGCGGCGTTTGAAAATGAGTTTTATTTGCTGCGACCGGATAACCTGACCCCGGCGGATCAGACGGTCTTTGCGGCAACCTTGGGCATGGATTTGCACCATCCAGTCATCAATGATATTGCTGAAGCTCTGTTTCGGCAGGGTATTCCGGTTGAACGCTACTATCCTGAAGCGGGACCAGGGCAGCATGAACTCTCGATTCGTTATACGGATGCGTTGCAGGCAGCAGATTGGCAAATTGCTTTTCGTGAAACAGTGCGGGGAATCGCCTTGCAGCATGGGTTACGAGCCTCGTTTTTACCCAAACTCTTTGCCAATCACGCAGGAAGTGGGTGTCATTTGCATCTCAGTGTGTGGCAAGCGGATAACAATTTGATTCCCGATCACCAGGGTGGCTTGTCTGAAACGGCGCGTGCGTTTGTAGCTGGCATATTGCAGCATCTACCCAGCTTAATGGCGGTGACAACGCCCAGCAGCAATTCCTATCGACGCTTGCAGCCCCATTTTTGGAGTGGCGCGTTTCGATGCTGGGGGATGGATAATCGCGAAGCAGCAGTGCGGGTGCCCAGCAATCCGGGAACTCCCAGCCCAACCCATATTGAGCTAAAAACGGTGGATGCTTCGGCAAATCCCTATTTGGCGTTAGGAGCCGTGATGGCAGCCGGGTTAGAGGGCATTCAGCAAAGCCTGACGTTGGGCGATCCGGTGCTGACCGATCCGGGGCATTTATCGGCAGAGGAACGACAATCCAACGGCATTGACCGCTTACCAGAAAATTTGGCAGAGGCGATCGCCCATCTACGGCACGATACTTTATTATTGGATGCCCTGGGTTCTGAACTGGCACAGGCATTTTTAGCTGTTCGTACAGCGGAATGGGAGTTTTTTAAGGAACGAGGGCTAGATGATGAAGTCACTCTTTTGTTAGACCGTTATTGACAGACAATCCCTGTTGCCAGCGTCCTGCTGACAAACCCTTTAGGATCGTTTTTATGAGTCTGATTGCAACGCTCAATAGCATTCCTGTGGTCGATCACCACGCCCACAATCTGGTGCGCCCAGAGGTGATGGCACAAACTCCTTACACGGCAGCATTTACCGAAGGCTATGCGGATGGCATCGTCAACCATCACGCTCGCCACACGCTCTGTTTTCGTCGCAGTTTAAAGGAGATTGCTGCATTATTGGAATGTGAAGCAACTGAATCTGCCATTTTAACCAAACGAACTGAATTGGGCTTGGAAGCGTTAACTCAGACATGTTTCACCGCTGCCAATCTGGAAGCAATTTTGATGGATGATGGCTTTTTGCCCAATCAGATTTTGCCATTGGCTTGGCATCAACAATTTGTCCCCACTCACAAGCTACTGCGCTTGGAATGGTTGGCAGAGCAAATGATTGCTGAAGTCGGTCGATTTGATGTGTTTTTAGAATGGTTTCGCAGTGAATTAGATCCACCCCCGCAAGGGGTGATTGGCTTCAAAAGTATTGCGGCGTATCGCACTGGCTTAGACATTTACCCGGTTTCGTTGGACATTGCAACCGATTGTTTTTATGCCATTAAGGATGCTGCGGGCGATCGCCCGATTCGTCTATCTCATAAACCCTTGATTGATTTCTTAGTGCAAGAAGCATTGGCGATCGCCGCTCAATATCAGCTTCCTGTACAGTTTCATACAGGCTTTGGTGATCCGGATTTAGACTTGCGTTTAGCCAATCCCCTGCACTTGCGACCGTTGCTAGAAAATCCTCGCTATCAAGCCGCACCTATTGTTTTACTTCATGCATCTTATCCCTTTACCCGAGAAGCAGGCTATCTGGCAGCCGTCTATGCCAATGCCTATGTTGATTTTGGGTTAGCGATTCCGTTTCTCAGCAAAACTGGCATGAGACAAACCCTTGAGATGCTGTTAGAACTAAGCCCCACCAGCAAGCTACTCTATTCTTCGGATGCCCATCTGATTCCAGAGCTGTATTATCTGGCTGCCAAATGGGGACGGCAAGTCTTAGCTGAGGTGCTAGAAGCAGCGATCGCGTCTGGAGAATTGTCAGCTGTAGAAGCAGAGGCGATCGCCCAGCAAATTTTACGGCAAAATTGTGTCGATCTCTATCCTTTAGGATCGGGGATTTAATAAAACCGAATGTCACTGAAATAAGCAAAAACCAGCCTCTTAAATCCTCTAAATCTGGTGAACTTCCGATCCGGCTCCCCCAGATTTGGGGGTTGGGGGGCGGTTCGGATCGTTAAGTCAGTGCCATTCCGCTATAGTCAGTATGTCAAAATGTCACTAATGCCAAACAGGGCTGCCTTTTTTAGTTGGAAATCATAAAATGGTAGGGTCACGAAATTTTCGCCCCATCCCACTAAGGATCGTGGATTTAATCAAACCCGATTCTTTTTGAGAGAACGGCGGCTCCGCCGCCGTTCTCTCAAAAAGAATTACAGGTTAATGAATCTGTGATCCTAACCAAGTAATAGTATTCCACCGCATCCACCAGCTAAGGGTTTCAACAATTGACCGATGACTATTTCGGTCGATGGCGAATAACGAAGGACATTCAACTGAATCTAGAAACCCAGGTGCGATCGCCACTGAATATGAGTTATTGCCTCAGCCCCCGTTGTCCACAGCCTCAAAACCCCGATGATAGTCGTTTTTGCCAAGCTTGCGGAGCGCAGTTGTTGCTGCAAGGTCGCTATCGAGCCCTGAAACCGTTGAGTCCAGGTGGTTTTAGCAAGACTTTTCTAGCCATTGATGAAGGTACAGGTCGGCAGATCTGTGTGATCAAGCAGTTGTATTGTGCCAACCACAACCCGATTTTTCGGCAGAAAGTCGTTGAGCTGTTTGAACGGGAAGCCCGACGCCTCGAAGATTTGGGACCCCATTCGCAAATTCCAGACTTTTTTGCCCATTTTGAGGAAGGGGGTCAACATTACATTGTCCAGGAGTTTGTGGATGGACAAACCCTGGCAGAAGAATTGGCAAAAAAAGGAGCGTTTAGCGAAGTCCAGATCCGGCAACTGCTTAAGGATGTGCTGCCGATCATCCACTTTATTCATCACAATCAGGTGATTCATCGAGACATCAAGCCAGAAAATTTGATTCGTCGTCGCAGCGATGGCAAGTTAATGCTGATTGATTTTGGTGCCGCCAAAGCCATCACGGAGGCAACCCCCTTTCAACCCGGCACTAACATTGGCACAACGGGTTATGCTGCCCCAGAGCAACTGCGGGGACAAGCAGTATTTGCCAGTGATCTGTATAGCCTGGGGGTGACCTGTATCCATCTTCTGACCCAAATGGAACCGTTTGATTTATATGATGCTAATCAGGCTGCCTTTGTCTGGAAAGATTACCTGGTCAACAATCCTGTCAGCCCAGAGTTGAGTCACATTTTAGACCGATTGGTACGACTTACCGCCAGTGAACGGTATCCATCGGCAATCAGTGTCATGACAGCATTATCGGAGAAGGGGATTGTACGTCGGTCGCACAGTTCGATTCAAAATGCGATCGCTACCAAGCCAGCTTCTCCCTCGATACAATCATCTCAAGCACCCTCTCAAGCACCCTCTCAAGTATCATCTCAAGCACCCTCTCAATCATCTCCCGTACCATTACGGGCGATCGCGCCGGACATACACTATACCAATCTGCGTCTGGTGGCAATTTTGCAAAATGGGCAGGGTGCCGTCTGGTCAGTAGCCTTTAGCCCCAATGGTACGGCAGTAGCCAGTGGCAGCGGTGGCATTTCTAAATTAGGGTTTATTAGCGGCGATGATGATAGCACCGTCAAACTTTGGGATCTGGCACATTGGCACGTTGTTAAAACGCTGTCGTCCCATGGCGATCGCGTGCGGGCAGTGAGCTTCAGCCCCAACGGGCAACTGCTTGCCTCTGCCAGTGAAGATAAAACCATTCACCTCCATGACTTAACCACCGATCATGTAACCGTGCTGAAAGGGCATCCCGATCCCTTACATTTTCTTGCGTTCAGCCCGGATGGTAAAACGATTGCTGCCAGTAGTGGTGGCTATGATGCCTACCGCACTCAGGTTGAAGGCAAAGTGATGCTATGGAATGTTGCTACAGGTAAGATCGTTCAGTTTCTGTTGGCAGGTGCCATTGTTAATGTTCCGCTTGCCTTTAGCCCTGATGGCGGATTGTTAGCCTTGCCCGTCAGCCTGTGGGTGAGGGATAAACATTGTCCTGTGATCAAGTTGCTCCGGCTGAAGACGCAAAAAACTTATTACTTGCATCCTCCCCCGAGTTTACAAGCCAATTCAACCACCGCCCCTCATGTCTTTCATGCCTTAGCTTTTAGCCCGGATGGTAAATTCCTTGCCAGCAGCAGTTCGTTAGGGGTGCAAATCTGGGATGTAGAAAATCGAAAATTAGTGCGACAATTGCATCAAACCTCAGATCGGGCGCAGTATTCACGCCTTGTATTTAGTCCGGATGGCGAGATGCTGGCATGTGTTCGGGCTGGACGGTTATATCTTTGGGATATGAAACCCCCGCTCAAAACTTATTCTCCTCCCAGCATTGGCTTTTTATCGGTGGCAATTAGTCCCAATGGACGGGCGATCGCCGCAGGACGCAAAGATGGCACGATTCACCTCTGGCAATGTATTTGAGTGGTATCACACAACAACTGCTACTTTATTGGTAAATCGGTAAGTGAATGACAAATTCTGTGCCCTGGTTGGGGCGCGAGAAGCAATCGATCTTCCCGCCATGTTTTTCGGTAATGATTTGATAGCTAATCGACATCCCCATCCCCGTCCCTTTACCAATAGGTTTCGTGGTAAAGAACGGATTGAAGACGCGTTCTCGGACATCATCAGGGATACCTGGTCCATTATCTGCGATCGCAATTTTTACCCATTGATCAACCATAGACGTGCGAATCGTAATCGTTCCTGGATACGGATGATCAGACTCTTCCATCTGTTGCAGATTGAGTTCTTCTAACGCATCGATGGCGTTGGCGAGAACATTCATAAATACTTGATTCAGCTGCCCAGCATAACACTCAACCGGAGGAATGGATGCATAATCTTTGATGATTTGAATTTCAGGATGGCTGGGTGTTGCTTTAATTCGATGTTGCAAAATCAATAATGTACTATCGATCCCTTCATGAATATCTACTGCCTTAAATTCAGCTTCATCCAAACGCGAAAAGTTGCGCAGGGATAACACAATTTTCTGGATACGCTCCGTGCCTACATTCATCGAGCGTAATACTTTAATTAAATCTTCTTCGACAAACTCTAAATCAATCGCTTGTCGTTCTGCTTGAATCTCAGCTGGCGCATCGGGAAAGTATTGATGATACAGCTGAATCAGATGCATCATATCTTGGGTATATTGCGTCACATGGCTAAGATTGCCATGGATAAAGTTAATCGGGTTGTTGATTTCATGAGCTACCCCTGCCACCATTTGGCCCAACGCCGACATTTTTTCACTTTGCACCATTTGCGCCTGGGTGCGACTTAAATTGTCGAGGGCTTGTTGTAACTCAGTTGTCCGGGCGACGACCCGTTCTTCTAAATCTGCATTAGCTTGTTCTAGTGCTGTAAACGATGACCGCAATTGCCCTGCCATTTGATTGAATGATATCGATAGCTTGTTGAGTTCTCCAATCGATGACGGCGGCACTTCCTGGTCTAAATCTCCGGAGGCGATCGCTTGACTTGCTTTGCCTAAGTGTAAAATTGGTTCGGCAATCCAGCGGGATGTATAAAGCCCTAACAAGGTTGCGACAATCAAAGCAATCAGACACAATAAGATCGTTGTGCGAGTATTGGCTTCAATCTGGGCAATAAAGTCAGATTCGGGCACCGTGACAACCACCAACCAATCCAACCCATACTCGTCTGTCCAGGGCTTGATATAAACAAATTGGCGATCGCCATCAAACTGAAAATTAAATTGTTTAGCATCCTGAAGGGCATCAAACGAGCCAAATTGTTGCGTCACCTGCTTGGCTAATGCCTGGATCAAAGGCGATTCGCTGTTTGTTGCATTGATCCGCTGAACTTCATCATTTTCCAGCACCTCATACATAGGCTCATCTCCAGAATTGGCAACCAACATGCCATCCCGTTCCATAATAAAAATTTGGGCAGATTCGCTCACATCAATGTCTTGTAAAAATTCATTGATGGCAGACAACAGCAAATCTGTTTCAACGACTCCAATCAGTTGACCATCGGCATCATACATGGGAGCCCCGGCAATAATCGAGACATAGCCATCAAAGCCAGCTTCTATCGAAACAGGACCCCAGACGGGTCTTCCCGTTTCTACTGCTTTGAGATACCACGGTGCTGTCAGGATATCGTACTCCGTTTCGAAAACTTTTTCCTTGAGATTGCCCTGTGAATCTGTGGCATAGGTTAAGTCTTGTAAGCTTCCTGCCGGGTGCAGTGTCACAACAATATCGTGACCTTGGAGCCAACGCCCTGCTCCTGCCAGGGTTCTGTCGGTGAGGGAATAGCCAATAAAACTAAAATTCTCAAACGTCTTGATTTGATTCCAAAAATAGCGTCCAGCCGTCTCTACATCCCTGGGATCAAGTATCCCTTGTTGAATCGCATCCAGGTTCAGTTGATTAATTTGGTGAGGTAATGCTAAATAACTATCCAGATGCTGATCGACCCGCAAACTTACTTCTTCTTCTAGCTGTTTTGCCAAATCATTAATCGCCCGCTGTCCGTTTTTAAAGGACAAAAATCCGACCAACCCCACAGCCGTAAAAATTTGCAGCAGGAAAGGAACGACTAGAATGAGACGAAGCGGAATTTGACGGGTGGGTTTGTTCGTGCGATTAAGATTCATGGATACAAGTGGGGAGCCAACACTACGTCATTGTGGGTAAACCTTGGCTGGCAAGACATGCAGTTTTGAAACTATAGCTCTTTGGGGAAAAACGGTTTTCCAAACTAACGTTCTTGCTGAATCCTGAGAAGTGAGTAGCCATCATCTTTAATAGCGTCGAATTGTACACTATTTCTTGCATGCAGGAGAAGCCGTGCTGTTTTACTATTCCCTATTTTTCAGGGTAATCTAACGGATCACTTACGTATTCATCTGGATTCGTGAGTGATCCGTATGGTACGGTGCCCAATCTTTAGGGTCATTGTTGATCTGCCCTACGAAATTGGGTGGGGGTGCCGCGGCACCCCCACCCAATTTCGTAGCTGGATTAAGGATTGTAGATGATTAACCTGTAATGCTGTTTAAGCGAGCGACGACGGTGGCGCGTATGGATCGATCCCTGACCGCAATATACCGTAATCTGCTGATAACCGTTTGAGGCGAAATCTTAGGAGATTTCTGAAAAATGTTACCCCTTGTAAGAGCGAAGCGTTCGTTAAATCGTTTTTGGTCAATGGCAAAAATTATTGTCCGAATGCTTCGCCCCCTACGGCTTGCTGGGGTGACCGTTTCTAGAAATCGCCTTATTCTGGAAATCGGCTCTGGAACACTTGAATATAGTAGAGCCAACTAGAAAGAATACTCAGCTTACCCTGCGAAGGGAAAAAGATTCCGCCCGTCCAATTGTTACATCGTTTGTAATTGATATCATCCAACAGAATCTGGTGAGCTTTCGGCAAATTCCAAAACGGAATAAAGGGTATTAAATGATGAATCAGGTGGAAATTTTCGCAGTGAATACTGGTAAAAAATGCCTCATACCAGGGACTCAGGCGATTTCTAGACATATGTAAATCTAGATTGCTTTGAGTAACTAAGGGATAATGCTCACTGGCTTCAATAAACCATCCCAATACCTGAAATGTGGTGACGTAAGGAATCAACCAAAACCAGATTAAAGTTTGTCCATAACCAAAGCCGATGGTAATAGAAACCAGCAGACTTAGATAGACGAACAAAATAATTTTTTCCTGGTAGTTGTTCTTGGATGCAAATAATCGATGTTTCACCAGATACAACAGGTAGTGGGGTACTTTGAACAGACATAAGGGTTGAATGATATGTCTGATCAAAAACTCCCTTGCTGTTAAGGTTTGATCAAACAAACCTTGCTCATAGTAGAACTTTAGATCTGGATCTCGTTGGGGATCACCAAGATAAGAATGGTGCCCTATACAGTGCGATCGCTTGTAATCTGCCATCGGCTGGAAAATCAAATATCCAGATGCAAATGTTCCTAAAACATCATTCAAGATTTTGTTTTTTGCCAGGGTTCCATGAGCACTCTCATGCAACAAAGTAGCCAGGGCACGTTGTCGGGAGCCAATGCAAATTAGGGCAACAGGATAGAACAGCCATGTGATTTGGCTTGTGATCCAAACACAAGTCAGAATTACAGCATAATCTTCTATCAGAGCTAAGCAACCATGCCAATTATCCAATTGGCTCAATACTCGCAGTTGGTTTCTAATCTCTGAAGAAAACTTGTATTGTCTATATTCCTTTGTCTGAAAACTTCTACTGGGGTTGGGCTTTTCGGTAGATAGATTCATAACAGTAAATACGCTATTGATCTGTTCTCTCAGGAAGAATGCTTCAGCAGTTTTACTAGGTTTTCCTAAAAATTCTGCAAGGTTAGGGATGAAGACAAATTCTTCATTCAGTAAAAACTCTGATTGATCCGTATAATTTCTGATGACCTTAAAAAAGGTGAAAGTTTCTGTTGGATAAATGGCACTCGCACAACATAAAATTCTTCCAGCCATACCCTTAATCTTTATCGGATGGGTTAGCCGTCTCACTTAAATGACATAACAACAATACTTCGTGAAAATACTCAATTACATCTATCTATGATCACAATAAACTTACAATTCATACGGATATGAACTTAGATTTTTGGCTATCAGATAACGGCTTAATGAGTCAAACTCATCGCTATTTGAACCCACTTCAGGTGGGTAGGGTGAGCGATCGCAAAAAAAACAGGATAGGTATTTAGTAATACACTAAATATCCATCCTGAATTTCTGAGATAGAGAGTGGTTTTTGCAGCGTGATTTTTAGTAGCGTAGGTAACGCCCGCGCTACTAAAAATCATTATTTTTTAGGATGACTCTAAAGATCGTGGATTAAAAACGATCGAGTATGGAATCGTTTGAATGGGCGATCGCCGTTCGCCCGTACAATACAGCCTCGACGTTATTTAGTTTCCATTCCTGAGCTCTTGCGATAACGCCGTTGATAACCGTCGCAGTCCTTCCTGAAAATTTACGGTTGACGTGCCAAATCCCAGGCGGGCATGGCTAGGATGTTGAAAACACGTACCCGGAGCTAACAATACTCCCTGTTGTGCCATTAAGGTCCGACAAAATAGTTCGGTATTATCCACATTAAGAAATTTAGGAAAAACAGACACTCCTCCTTGGGGAGGAACCCATTGCACCTGAGTTGAATGGTGAGTCATCCACTCTGTCAGGAGTTCTAAGTTAGTTTTGGCTTGTTGAAACCGCAGGTTGAAAAAGTAGTCGGCTTGGGCAATGAATCGCTCGGCAATAAATTCCACCAAGGGTGATAGGCAAATGGTCGTGTAATCCCGTAGATGGACACACCGTTCTAACACATCGCTGGGAGCGAAGCACCAACCCACCCGTAACCCTGGTAAACCATAGGCTTTAGAAAGAGTGCCAAGAGAAACGGCTCGTTCGTAAAGAGAACGGGCATCGGGTAGGGGCGCATCGCCATAGGCGATCTCAGCAAAGACAGCATCCCAAATTAGGTAAGCGCCTGTCGCCGAAACGATATCGATGAGTTCAAGTTGTTGAGCGTGCGTCAGCGAAGCCCCTGTGGGGTTATTGGGAAAGTTCACGACCACCATACGAGTGTTGGCACTGACTAAAGACTTTAATGCGTCCAGATCCGGGACAAAGTGCTGTTCAAACCGCAGGTGCCAGCGTTTGACCTGACAGCCAATCGATTCAGCAATATGGACGAGTGCCGGATAACAAGGTTCGATCACCACTACTTCATCACCCGGTTGCAGTAAGGCGTGCATTAACAGATAGATCGCCTCGCTAGACCCGTTGGTTGCCATCACACTCGCCACATCTCCATTGCCCCAACGGTGAGCGATCGCCTCTCGTAAGCCCCAACCTCCCAGCGTTTGGCTATCATGGAAGACGATGTCATCCAGATCTGCCAGAGTAATGCCAAGCTGCGATCGCAATTGGGCTAAGGAAAAATCTTCTACGCCACTACTACTCATATCAATTTCAGCTGTGAAGTAGTGTTCACGCAGCCAATTTTCCAATAAAGCAGGTGCTATTTCAGTCATAAAGGGTATTCCATTTGCAAGTATGGTCAGCGATGGTCAGCCAGGTCAGCGATGAAGTGATCTACTTTTTGCTGAGAAAAGTGTTGCATCACCACAATATGAGCCAGTGTGCCTTCAGTTGCTAGTTGCCACTTGTCACAAATGGCTGGCGTGGGTTTGGTAAATACCACCGTGTTGGAAAAGGGATTGAGCATGGGGTTGTATCCTAATTGATCAAGGCGATCGCGCAAGTAGTGAGCATTGTTGATACAGCTTGCTACTTCTTCAGGAAAATGCTTACCTCGTGTTTGCAATGCATACCAGAGAAATAAGGGTGCCAACCCATTCCGCACACCTAAAATGGTGGTATCTGTACAGCCAATATATTCAACCGCTGCACCAATAGGATGAATCAGCGATCGCGGGGCTAACACAATGCCATGAGGAACGGGAGCACCCACAAACTTATTGCCACTAATGGCTAAACTTCCAATTGGCAGGTGTTGAAAACTAATGGTAGGTGCGCCTTCGATAAACGGCAGCAACAGCCCACCCAGGGCACCATCACAATGGAGATGAAAGCGCATATTCAGCTGCTGTAAGATCTCGACAACGTGTTCAACATTATCTACAGCGCCTTTCATCGTCGTTCCTAAATTGAGATTGACAATAGCACTGACCTCTTGTCGGGCTGAAAGCTCTTGTTTCAAATGCTCATAGTCAATTTCACCCGAAGGTTGTGTATCGATAATGACGTGGGGAATTTTGAATAGATAGGCAGCTTTGTGAATCGAGTAGTGACTGGCTTGAGACGAGTACAAAATACCGTCTGGATAACGCTCTCGACCCAATACCATGCCGTAAAAATTGCCTTCAGTTCCCCCACTGGTGACATATCCCCAATAGTCTTCTAGATCGTAAAGCTGAGCAAACCAGGCAATACAGTGTTGCTCAAATGCTTTCGAATGCAGATCCCAGTCTGTTTGTGCAAACGGATCACCGGCATTGATCAAACTATATTGAAAGAAATCTCGCAGTGATGCATAGTCATAATTCAAGTTGTCTGGATACCCTGCATAGAACTCTGAGCGTTGAGCAATCCACTGCTGAAATTGATTCAAAATCGTCTGGACGGGCGTTTCAGATTGTAGTTCAAACGTCCAATCGGTCTGTTGAGATGTACCTGACATAGCTCACACATGCTTAAGGATTGAGGATGAAATAATACCCAGTCTGATTACTCAAGTGCAAGGCGCTTGAGTAATCCATCATTCTTGTTTTGAAAGGCGCACTTTTCACAACCCATTTGAGATTGCTATATTATGCAGTTCATGGTAGATTAACGGGCGTTTGTTAACAATCGCTCTGCGATTTTGAGTCATGCCTAACCCTTCAAGTACCCGAATTGAAGCAACATTAGGCTCGTCAACATCTGCTACTATCTTCTCTAATTTAAGACTATCAAAAGCGTAACGCAGGACAGAAAATGTCGCTTCCTTGGCATAACCATGCCCCCACAGTTGAGGGCGCATGCCAAAAATGAGGCTGGGTGCTTCTTGTGGTACATGAAGTAGCCCTGAAAATCCGGCGATGCGATCGCTTTGATGCTCAGCAAAGAGCCAGATACCATAGCCATGATGCGTAAAACTAAGAAGGCTTGCTTCGATGAAGGCTCGGGCTTCTTCAATAGAAATTTGACGATCATCGAAAAGAAATTGTCTAATATCTGCCTCAACCCAGAGCGAGTGAAGAGCATCAAGATCACTGATTTGGCAAGGTGTCAGGCTTAATCGTTCAGTGTGAAGTGAATGCATCTGGTTGATGCCTCCTAATTGTTGCAGATACCCATCAAAGTGTATTTGATAGATAAGGGATTTCAACCCTTTTTTTCAGCAACAAACGTTAGACGGGAGATTCTGCTGAAGTTAAGGTTTGTTTTTATCGAGAACTCGTAGCCAGAAAAAACAAATGATGACCAGACCGATACAAAGCAAGGCACCAAAAACGGTCGATTCCAGTGCTTCACCATCAATCTGAGTATGGCTCAAAGCAATGGGCGTTGCCAATACCAGGCTAACCATACCCAATATCAGGGCGGGTTTGAGCCACGGTTTAGCCGATCGCTTGGCGAATGGCTGGGTTGATGTCTGGGATGGTGCTGATGGTGAGGATGGTGTTGAGGGTGAAGAAATGACAGGTGTGCGGGTTTGGGACTGAGTTGCCAGCGGTTTTGTCACCGGAGCCGGGGTCGCAATCGAAATGGCAGGGGTCGGCGTAGCAACGGGTGAAGCCGGAGATGGTGGGCGTTTGGCTGGGGTTGGCGGAAACAGCGATCGCCGTTTTAGGGCTTTTTCGGGTAGATAGGTTTTGAACTGTGCCAGTTGTTCTAACACACTATTACTGGTACTGGAAAGACGAATCCTGATCGTTTTTAGTACGTCAGATTTAGTGTACTTAAGGGTGATCGGAGTCGGTTGTTTGAGTCGCTTTTTTAACGTTTCTGTTGCCGTCTTGAAATTAGGCAAACCGTTCGCTTTACGTTTGAAGGATGGTTTCGTCACCATCGGAAAGATATCAACACCCAATGTTGCTTTGCGTTCGCACCAATAGCACTTACCGTAGGTCTGACTATAACAATGGGTTTTGACCTTCGAGCAAACAGTCAGTTCTGCGATCGCACTTCTCATCGCTTTGACCCATTCTTCGGGGGTTGGGCGCAATTCCGGTTGAGTATGTCCCTGGTTGAAGCAACGCAAGAAGCAGTCTTGAATAGCAGGATGAACCACCCCCAAGGGAATGGTCAACGGTCCCGATTGAATCAAACTATTGGCAGCATAGGGCCAAAATCCCTGACGCAATAATTCATTGGGTTCTGGAGAATCCCCGGCCCCTGTCCATTTGCCTTTGAAGGGATGGTCGCCAAACAACAGCAGAAAAATAATCACACCCAAACGAAACCGATCATGAATCGGCGTTTGTTCTAAGTGGGCTAAATCTTTTCCCAGCAATTCAACCGGGGTAAAGCCTTCTGACCCCACCGGACAATAAAACACTTCCTTGGTTTCAGGATGACGGACTTGAAAGGAATCCGTATCAATCACCGCAGGCAGGGCTTGATTGTTAACTAAAATGTTTTGCGGTTTGATATCTCCCAGCACATAGCCTGCTTGATGAATTGCCCAGACGATCGACGCAATGTTCATCGCCGTTGTATGCAAGTATAGCCAGTTGAATCCAGGCAGGACTTTTTGCCGACGTTGGGGATTGTAGACATCCAATAAGCCCACACTATTGGCGATCGCAGGCATCAAAAAGCCAACAAGTTTACCATTGCCATCTTTGAGCAGCGACTGGGGCCAGGCAAACGAGATGTGATGGATCTGGGCATTAGGGTCAATCGGTGGATGGGCGACCATGACATCGAGTTTGCGCATTCGGGCGGGCGATGGCGAATAGTAAACCTTTGCCAGATAGCCAGTTTGACTAGTCCGCCATACCTCTCCTTCGCCACTGCTGGCAATTTGTTGCGTTAATGTAATCGATTGACCTGTGCTGACGCAGGTGAGAACTTTCATGGCAAGAGACACAACAACAGGGTCTTATCATCATTGGTGCGATCGTTGAGGCGTTCCGATTCTAAAAACTGAATCAGATAGGCATCATCGTGTTCGGGTTGCGGTGTTTCCCACAGATACTCTTCCAGAGGCTTAAAAAATGGTGGAAAGGGTGTCCAGTCACTCAGCCGAATGGCAACTCTTTCGAGCGCATCCGTTGAAGCACAAATAAATTCTTGTGGTCCAGTTAGCAGGCGTACTTGCATTTCGTCTAGAGCAGTTTTTGAAGTGACGAAGGTGGTTTCATTCACAAATTCGCCTTTATCAGGTTTAAATAACAGTTGATAGTCCTGGTGTTTACAGCGAACGACCATAAACCCATCCCCAATTTGCATGGCAGCAACCCAGTTGGGAGTGGCAATAAAGGCAATTAACGTACACGCTAACTCATTGACCGGACATTGGTCGAGCTCGGCTTGTTTTTCTAACGCAGAAATAACCCGTGTCAACGTTTTAGTAAATAGTTTATTAACCAGATCGGGAGAGGGTAGATCGGGCAACGATAGCCAGGAACGCTGTCGTTGTTGCAACCATGCCTCGGTGCTAGCTAAAAACTTGAGGGCGATCGCCACTGCAATTTTAGCGCCCTGTTCAGAATACTGAGCGCTACCCGCTCCATCGGCAACTGCCCCTATGACGATGTCGTTTAGGGTTTGACTATTGCCATAGTCTTGACAGGGAAGCTGTTGTTGTTGATGACTGGTGCCAATGACCGAACGAGCGATCGCTTTCCAGGCCACAAAATCTCCTTACGTTGTAATTTGTCCCCAGCCCACGGGTGGCAGTGCCATCACCTCGCCCACCTTGGCACTCGATACCCGTTTCATAGACGTGCTGAGCCAGACAAACAAGGGTTGAAAATCAATGCCATCCAGCAATACCGGCGGTCGTTCGGGTGGAGCAATTTGGCGCAGAGTTTTCAGGTCTGCCCCTTCCACACCGACAGCAAAGAAACAGAATTTACGTTCCATTTCGCCCAGTCTGACCAACTGCGCCGCATTATGCCAGCCATCGGTTGGCGCACCATCGGTAATCAGGAAAATCCAGGGACGATAGTACTGAATGCCATTGGCTTTATACACTTCTTTGCGACCTTCTAGCAAGCTAACGGCATACTCGATCGCCTCGCCCATGGGTGTATAACCATCGGCGACCAACTGTGGCGGGGTGAGATGATCAATGGTGACAAAATCTTGGATCAATTGCACGGGTCCAAAGGTGACGATCGCCACTTCGACACTTAATGAGGCTTTTGTGTCTCTTTGAATATCTTCCTTGAAAACGCCTACTCCCCGGCTCAATTCCTTAATCGGCTGACCCGACATAGAACTAGAGGTATCGAGCAACAGAATCACCGGACAGCGATTCTCTGGGTTTTCAACAAATTCGGGTAATCCTACAGGCATTAGATCCTCTAACTGGGTTCGATTTTTCCTAAATTTTATCGCTTGTTTTAGGGATTAAATTTGAGCTAAATCGGGATCGCCCCACAGATAGTGTTTTATTGCCAAATAATTCATTCAAAAATGCTATTAGTAGGATTGATTCAAATTTTTAATAGGATATAAACCGCTCTCAGAATCCCTCTCTCCTGCGTAGAGCTACGATATAGGGCGTAACGGAGTCTCGTGCGTTGTCCAGTAGTTTCTGACGGGTGATGTGCCGCGCGAAGCGCGGCACATCACCCGTTTTAACCATTAATGTTTAATTGACAGACCACTAATGTTGCAAACACGAAATTTTGCAACATGGGGGTTTGGGGGCTGCGCCCCCAAGAGGGGGTTTTACCCCCTCCACCCCCTCTATAACTTTTAAGTTGGTGTACTAGAACGGCGTTGGCGTTATCAAATGTAGGGTCTGTCCCGTTTGGGGATGGACAATGCGTAATTCTCTGGCGTGCAGATAAAGCCGATCGCTCTGTCCTTCTCGTCCATACAGGCGATCGCCCAAAATTGGGGTTGCCAACCCTTGGGGATGGGCAGCATGAACTCGCAGTTGATGCGTTCGTCCCGTACTTGGGATTAATTCGACCCGTGTCCTATCGCTTTCTCTAGCCAACACATGAAATTGAGTCTGACTTGGTTTACCCCGCTGAGTATCCACTTTTTGGTAGGGGCGATCGCTCGGATCTGACCAGAGTGGTAAATCGATCACCCCCCGATCTACAGAAATCTCGCCGGATAACAGGGCTTCATAGACTTTCGTCACCTGTCGCTGTTGAAATTGCTGGCTGAGTTGGCGATGGCTTTGGGCATCGCGCGCAATCAATAAAATGCCAGAGGTATCTTGATCTAAACGGTGGACTGCCATCAAGCTGGAGCCATGCGATAGGTGCAACTGGAGACGGCTAAGCACACTATCCTGGCGATCGCGATATCGACCCGGAACGGAGAGAAGCCCAGCAGGTTTGTTAACAGCAATGACCTGGTCATCTTCATACACAATCGAGAGTGTCAGATCGGTGGTCGGCTGAACCCAGGACGGCGATCGCTGCGATACGCCAGATAACAAAAATCCCATCAACGGCTGACAGCGGTCTAAACAAGCGCCATAAAACTGACCCTGCACTTTATCGCCATTTGCAGTCGTAGACCCCCACCAAAACTCTGCCATTGCTACAGGTTGCAAGTCATGGGTGGCAGCATAGTGCAGTAGTTTGGGCGCACAACACTCACCTGTGCCCGTAGGCATCACCCCTCCCGGCATCAACTGCTGAAGTGAAATGGAGGTGCCTAAAAAATTCGTCAGTTGGTAGTTGGCGTGCATTTGGGCTTGCAGCGATCGCGACAGACTTTTGCGTTGCTGCTTCAAATCTCGTATCTGACATTCAAGTTGGGCAATCACCTGTTTCAGGGGGTTTAAAACAGCGTCTCGCTGGCGTTTTAGTTGTCGTTGTGCAATCCCATCGATTTGGCTTTCAAGCGTGAGTTGTGCCAGTGCGATCGCTAATGCGTCTTCAGATAAGGTTTGATAAAACTCCTGGCGTTGTTGATGACGTTGTGCTTTACGTTGCTGATGATGGTGACGCAGCGTATTTAATTGATGCTCAAACTCCAGCGATCGCTGGTGATAGTCTTGCCATTCTGGACGCTGTTGCAACGTCATTAAAGTTTGGTTAATGTCGTTCAGTCGTGCCAGGGTCAATGCTTCATCAAACGCAACGCGATCGCGCCCCGGAATTGGAGGTACCCAGCCTGCAACGCAGGCATTGCCGTTGAGTAACCCCGAAAATGCTTTGAGAACTCGTAAGTCTCCGGTCGGCAATTTGACCAACAATACGCCATACATTTTGCCTTCGTTGGAGTATCGTTCATCATTCGATAACTGTCGCATCAATCCCTCAGCGATCGCCTCTGCCAAACCTGTACGAGGCAGTTTCAGCACGGCTCCGGTCTGAGAACATTGCCCGCTATACCAATAGGTTGGGGGAGATTGCGGATCAACTGTCCCACCCAAAAAATCGGTTAGATCATACATGGTCGTCATGCGCTGACTCAACCCGACCATTTGCATCGGGTAGTCCTAAAACAGTCATAGTTTTTTGTGGCGCGGGCAACGCCCGCGCCACAAAAAAATCATGACATGAATACTACTACCTTGCATCGTGGAGCAATTGAGTAGAGGGTTAGGACATTGGGGGTGTGGGGCTGCGCTCGGTTAAACGGTTTGGAGAACGCGAAGAAATTGGCAGAGCAGCGGCACACCGTGCCGCTGCTCTGCCAATTTCCTATGTCAACCCAGTGGTGTAAGCGATATCGGGCGACCTCTTTTTATCCCGGTTATCCCTGGGATTGATTGTCTTGGGTGTCTTGAGGGGTTGGACTCGGCTCATCGCTGGCTTGGGGGGTCGGACTGGGACTCGGCTCATCGCTAACTTGAGGCGTTGGACTGGGACTCGGCTCATCGGCATTGACGATCGGTTCACATCCGGAGATGCTTTCAAACTCGGCATTCGTGTCCTGGTAGGTTTGCAGCCGCTCACGAAACGAGACAATCATTTCCCGATAGTCGGGCTGAAGTTCGTTGGAATTGAGCAACAAATCAGAAAACTGAAGTGCCTCGCTCCAATTTTGCGAGCAATAGGCTTGCCGCATTGCCAAATAGTTGCTTTGAGTGTCTGAAGGTTGTTGAATGTCTGACTCTTGTGCCCTTCCTGAAACAACGGACACACTGGTAACCATCAAGACGGTTCCTACAGTCGCAAAGGCTATCTTAAAAGGTTTCAACATAAATGAGTGTGCAAAGAAAAAGGACTGCCCCAATCAATTGCGGTCGCAGCGATCGCCACACCCTGTATTCCTAAATATCCACTCCCATTATTACTCAGATCCGGATAGATAGGGTTCATTTTTTGTGCAGATTAAACTTTATTAGAAATCAATTTATGCCTATGGCACTGTGCGGGTTGATGCAGTCCAGTATTGTGGGGCGCGGAGCGTCCCACAATACCGTCGTTTCTGGACTGAACCTCGCGGAGATTACCGCATCCAGCTATGAAATTTGGCGGAAGTGCCGCGCACTGCGCGGCACTTCCGCCAAATTTCACAGCCCAAACCAATACGCTATGGTGCGAACCTTAAATTTTGTAACAGGGGAGGTGGGGCACAGACAGGTTTACTGCCAGCTCAAGGGGCTAGAAGCAAGGCTGGGCAACTCGATCACAAAGCGCACCTCGTTTGTATCGCTTTCCGCATAGATAGACCCACTTAAATAGGTAATTTGTTTTTTCGCCAACGCCAACCCTAACCCTGTTCCTCCCTGGTTCCAGCGATCGCTACCGGGAATGCGATAAAACTTTTCAAAAATTTGCGAAAGGGCATCAGCTGGAAGTTCGACACCGGAGTTGCTGACCACCATCCGCAGGCGATCGTCTACCCAGTTCGCACTCAGCGTAATGGTTTCACCCGGAGGCGTATACTTACAGGCATTGGTTAGCAATTCGCTAAAAACACGAGTCAAGATAGAAATGTCTGAAACCAGCGGCGATGGACTGGACGGCAGCACAACTTGCAACTGTTGCTGGCGTGACTGCATTCTTTCCTGGTAGGCTCCTGTAAGTTGCGGAATCCATTCCAGTAGGTTAATTGGAGTTTGCTCGATGGCGATCGCAACCGCATCCAGGCGCTGCATTTCTAATAAGTCGTTCACCAGATCCAGTTCTTGATCGCACTCTTCATGCAAAATTTTGAGATAGCGGGCAACCCGTGCTGATTGCGAACTCCCTTCATCGTTGGGTAATGAGAAGACCGTCTGATCTAAATTCCGTTCCAACATATGAATGGATAATTTAATGTTGGCTAAGGGCGATCGCAACTCATGGGAAACCATGCTTAAAAAGTCGTCTTTTTGTTGATTTAACCGTTGCAGTTCTTCTAACTGCCCTTCTAAAAGTTGGGCGCGTTGCAGTGCCAAGGTTCGTTCTTTCAACAATTGCCGCTCTGCCACATCGCGAAAAACGACCACAACCCCCGTGATAGTGCCGGAGTCATTTTGCAACGGTGCCGCACTATCAGCAATAGGAATATATCTGCCATCTTTCGTCACTAACAATGCTGGATTGACTAAATAGACGGTTTTACCCGTTTGCAACACCTGCATCACAGGGTTCTCAATCGGCAAATGAGTTTGTTCATGCAGCAACAGAAAAATATCGAGCAAGGGGCGGTTTATTGCCTCTTGCAATTTCCATCCCGTTAGCGATTCCGCGACAAGATTGAGAAACTTCACCCGCCCGCTATCATCTGTAACAATTACCCCATCCCCAATCGTGGTAAGAATGGCTTTAACTTGTTCGTGTTCTTCTTTTAAGCGAACTTCTTGACCGTACCGTTGTAAAGCTGTGCGAATGGCAATGTATAAGTCGCGCTCTTTGATGGGCTTGAGAATATACCCAAACGGTTCGGTTTCGGTTGCCCGATCGACTGTGGCTTTATCGGAATAGCCTGTCGCATAAATAATCGGAATACGCAGTTCGTTCCAGATGACCCGTGCCGCCTCGGTGCCATCCATTTCCCCTTCCAAGCGAATATCCATCAGGATGACATCCGGGCGTAACGCTCTTGCCTGCTGAATAGCGTCTTCTCCAGAAGCAACCATCGCAGGCACCTCATAGCCGAGGATTTCTAGACAATCTTTGATATCTCTAGCGACTACCCGTTCATCTTCGACAATCAAAACTCGGATCAGGGATGTTGGAGTAGCATTTGCATCATCGGTCATAGCGCCCCCCCTGGGAACGTGATCCAAAACTCTGTACCCATTTGAAGATTAGTTTGAATCTTACCCTTCAGTTGAATGACAAAATCTTGAACGAGTTGTAAACCCAATGTTTTAGGATTTTGCAGATCAATCGGTTGAGAAATTCCTACCCCATTATCGCGCACGACCAAAACTAACTCAGTCCGTTGCGGTTCAGCCCGAAATTCTACGGACAGTTGTCCTGCTTGAGCGTTAGGAAACGCATATTTCAGCGAGTTAGACACCAGCTCGTTAATAATCAGCCCGCAAGGAATTGCCTGATCAATATTCAAGGTAATTGGTTCAATCTCAGTTTTGAGGGTGATGTTGTTATGACTGACGTTATAACTGCTGAAAAGATTGCTAACCAGACTGGGAATGTAATCGGCAAAATTAATTCGGGCAAGGTCTTTAGAGCGATAGAGTTTTTCATGAATCAGGGCGATCGATTCGATGCGGTTTTGGCTTTCAAGCAAATAGCTAGCCGTCTGTTGATCGCGCAGTCGTCGCCGTTGCAGCCGCAGTAAGCTGTAGACGATTTGTAGATTGTTTTTAACTCGGTGATGAATTTCTTTGAGCAATACTTCTTTTTCTCTGAGTGATGCTTGAAGCTGGTCTTCAGCTTGTTTGCGATCGTGGATATCGTGACCCACAGACTGGAACTCTATAATTTGCCCCTGAGCATCAAATAATGCCCGATTAATCCATTGAGTCCAGCGGATCTGCCCTTGAACAACCACCCGGTTTTCGATCGTGATGACGGGGTTATCGATACTCATGGATGCAACAGCCCGGTCTACCTGTTCCTGGTCGTCTGGCCAAATTAATGGATGATAGCAACTGCCGACAATCTCGTCTTGAACTAACCCGAAATAGCGGCAGTAGGCTGCATTGACAAAAACCAATGTGCCATCGGGTAAAAATCGGGTAATCAGTTCGGTTTGATCATCGACAATAGCGCGATAGCGCGCTTTGTTGTGCCGCAGGGTTTCTTCAACCTGTTTGCGCTCTTTGATTTCTTTTTCCAGTTCGCGGTTGGCAGCTTCTAACTGAGTCGAACTGGGCAATGCTAGCGCGTGCGGAATTAAGGGAAAGAGAATTAATGCCGTTCCAACAGACACCCAGGCTGTGATGGCTTTAATTGCCCCCGACAGCCAATACGCAGGATGCCAAAGAGTCCAGACATCCATTAAATGGGTTGTGCCACAGGCTGTAATGAACGTAGCAAACAGGATAAATATCCAAATGAAAGGTAAATCTCCCCGCTTTCGAACAAAATAAAACAGCATGATTGGGATGGAATAATAGGCCAGGGCAATTAATGCATCGGATAGCCCGTGGAGCCAGACCAAACCGGGCTGCCAGAGATAGCAATGTCCATGCGGGATAAATACATCTGAGTCGAAGAAATTTCTGATCAGGTCAAGCATGAAGAGTACTCCAGTGCGATCGCACAACCCGTCGTTTTAATTATTTACTTTACTTTTAGAAAGAGTGATCGTCAGCTAATGACGTTTTGTTGCGCAGCCTCAGGTTATGCAACAAAAGATAATTCTTTACTATGACTTTTGGGGATCACTTACTTATGCTATGTCTGAAATGAAAGTTCTGCTCTGGTGTTTCTCACCTATGCATCACGATGTTTTCCTGGCAACGTGAAATGCGGAGATATGGGATAGCTCTAGCTTGCCACCAAACTCCTGATCAATTACCTGTCGCAAGCCCTTGAGTAAGTTGGTGCGGGTCTGCGGTTCCAATTTGAGGTAAGGCGAGTAGGTGGTCAGTAGCCGTAAGTATTCATCGGTGCTATAAGTGACCTGACATTCTACCTGTCCGGGAATCACCGTTTGAAAGTAGTCTGATTCGCGGACGAACTGCCCCAGGCTATTGATGATGTCTTGTTGGGTTGCCCAATCTTCATACCGTGCTAAAGCCGGTGCATGGGCTTCGTAGATGGGGCGTAAACGTTGATAGACGTGATAATGCGGTTGCAGTTCTTTGTTCCATAGCAAAATCAGTGAACCCTGGTGTCGTAAAGCGTTAGCCGCTTTGGGATAGCCAATTTCTGCGGGAATCCAATGAAATGAGGATGCGGCTAAAACGGCATCAAATGCTTCAGGTTCAACCGTCCATTCTTCGAAGGCAGTGTTGCGTATTTCAACATCAGGATAGGCTTCACAATTCTGTTGGGCAAGTTGAAAAAAGTCTGGATTGGGTTCTAAACACAGCATCGAACAGCCGAGTGAAGCAAATGCAACGGTTGCTGTTCCGGGTCCACACCCCACTTCGAGCAATCTTGAATGGGCAGAGAGTTGGGCGATCGCAACTACGTGTTGAATGACGGCTTCAGGATAGCGGGGTCGTACCTGGTTGTAAGCCTCTGCCGCAGGCGAATACCAGCCTTTTCGCTGCTCTAGATCTTGACGACCATAGCTACAAATACTTGGGTTGACATCTTTCATATCCTAGCCCTCTGTAAATAAAGCGTCATTACTTAATATCGTGGATTTAATAAAACCGAAGATTTATTTTTGGCAGCGCGGCGGAGCCGCGCTGCCAAAAATAAACGTCCGGGTTTTAATTAATGTGTGATCCTTAATATCGGGATGACGTTGAACGTGAGACCAAAGGTTTCACGTTCAACGTCATCCTCCCCAATCAGCAGAGCCGCGCAGAGCGCGGCTCTGCCACAACACCTATGATTGATCCAGTCGTGAAGCACTATATTCAGCCCTATATAGCAGCCGAGAGGCTGGTTGAACGGGGTGCAAGGCTGGAACCCCTGGCTGGGGGCGCAGCCCCCACACCCCCAATGTCCTAACCATCTACTCAATTGCAATACCAAAGCTGCCCTCAGCACCCCTGAGTTGATGCCGAACCGTCGGGCATCGTTGCCCCACACAGGTTGGCACTACTCAAATCGGTATCGCTCAGATCAACGCCCGTGAAGGTCGCATTACTCAGATCCGTATTGACAAACAATACATCTTCTAAATTGGCTCCGGTCAAATTGGCATTTTGTAAATTTGCGGCACTCAAATCGGTAACAAAACGGTAGGACGTCGAAGGGCCAAATAACATCATCAACCCCAAACCCGCCAAATTAAAACCATAGGTATTGACCAGCTGGGGAGCTTTATCACTGAGATTGGCTTCTGTTAAATTAGCCCCAGATAAATTTGCACCCAATAAATTGACACCTTCTAGATCTGCCTGACTCAAGTCTGCTTGACTCAGGTTAACCTCTTGCATTGCCGTCAACTCTGCCTTAATCCCGACCAAATTGGCTGATTGCAAATTTGCCCATTGCAAATCTGCCGCGCTCAGATTGGCATCCTGGAGATTTGCCTCGACCAGGGTGGTGAGCGGCAGTCGTGCGTTGGAGAGGTCGGCTTGGCTTAGGTTTGCCTGAGTGAGATTTGCACCTGTGAGATAGGCAAATTTCAACTTTGATTCAGCCAGGTTTGCGCCGACTAAATTAGCACCTTCTAGATTGGCTCTATCTAAATCTTCGCCAGATAAATCTGCATGACTTAAATCACACCGGGGGCAAGCATTGGTATCGAGCAATTGGGCGATCGCCGCTGCTCCACTCAGGGGTGGCTCCGTGACCGCAGAGAGTTGGCTGGCGATCGCGTCTGCCCGTGATGCGGGGGATAGTTGCATCAGTTGTTCACCCAGGGGAAAGCCATTTTCGGCATCACTAAAAATGATGAGTACGTTGCTGCGATAGTCAGCATTATCGGTGGGCGCTGCGTTGGTCAGGTAATTCAACGTCAGCACGGTTTTATCATCTCGCTCCCATCCGGTTAGCAGTCCGCTTCTGCGAACGCTCCAGACCCGTACACTCACCGCAAAGATCTGGTCGAATGGAATGGTAATGCGTTTGGTATCGTGCTGATTATCTAGATCGGGAATGGGATCACCCACTTCCCCATACACCGTTAATTGATTGGCTTCGACATGAATTTTACAGCCATCGGTTGTGCGAAAGTCGTCTCGCAATAGCTGGCAGGCGGTGGTGATACCGGGACGATCGATCAGCAGGGTTGGCCAATCTTGCCCCTGACAGCGGCTATTGTAAGGCGATCGCGTACACAACAATAACAATTCCCGCTCGTCTTGAGCTTGAGAGGCCTGGGCGATCGCACTATAACTTCCCAGCAACGGGACTAATCCTAAAACTGTAACCCAGTGTTTGATAGGCATATTGATCCTTGTGTTTGAACTGTTTTTTAATTCACGACTGATGCAGATCCGTTATATTGATGACCTGATGCAATCAAGTTAAACGTGATGAATTAAAACGCGATGCATGGCACAGTGTGTCAATCCATCCCATCCTGATTTTGAATCTGTAGCACTATATAAGATTTTTTGACATTGCTTAACAGTGGGATGAATTTGAAGGTAAAACCTTTGGTTTTACCTTCAAATTCATCCCACTGTTAAGCAATGCCTATTTTTTGTGAATGTAACTGAATCCAGGGATGAGTTTTCATCCCTGCCTACATTCCTCTGCAAGTAGTCTAATCGGATCAACGAGTTGAACTCAAGAGGGCTAGATCCTGTTCAAGTGGTAACAAAGATAGCCTTTTGCAACATCACTGCCTTCTAGGATGAGGAGAACGCACGGTCTGTGCGCGTTCTCTCAGGCAATGGAATTTCCGTATATGCAGTTAAACCTACAGAAAACAGACCTATCCAAATCGCCTCTATTCCTGATTGCGCCTTTCTTTTTCTTGGGCACTGCCATGGTGGTGATGAAGTTCATCATTCCCAACACCACCCCCTTATTTCTGGCAGCCTTTCGCTTACTTCCTGCGGGAGTATTGCTATTATTGCTTGCTGTTTTTTTGAAACTGCCTCAACCCAAAACCTGGAAGGCTTGGTTTTGGATTGGTCTGTTTTCGTTGGTCGATGGTGCCATGTTCCAGGGATTTTTGACAGAAGGTTTAGTCAACACAGGTGCAGGCATTGGGGCGGTGCTCATTGATGCGCAACCGTTGATTGTGGCAATTTTGTCACGCTTTTTATTTGCTGAATTGATTGGCGTTTGGGGCTGGCTGGGTTTGGCGATCGGGATGGCTGGCATTTGCCTTTGTGGTTTACCAGAACAATGGATTTATGGGGGCTTGAATCGGCTGGGAATCGTGCTACCGTTTGCACCGATTCAGCAAGGTGAATTAGTGTTACCCGGTGATGTCAGTGGATTTAGCTTGAATCTAGAAAGCTTGCTGCATAGTGGTGAGTTGTTGATGGTATTGGCAGCGCTTTCGATGTCTTTTGGCACCATCATTATTCGCTATGTCAAACAGCACGCTGACCCAATTGTGGCAACGGGTTGGCATATGATTTTAGGCGGTTTACCGTTGATGCTGCTGTCCTTGCTGTGGGAAACTCAACCGATCGCCCAGCTTCAATCTGGCGACTGGTTAGGATTGGGCTATGCGACCCTGTTTGGTACTGCCATTACCTATGGGATGTTTTTCTATTTGGCTGCTAGCGGTAATATCACCAGTGTCAGTGCGTTGATTTTTTTGACGCCTGTGTTTGCTTTATTGTTTAGCGGCTTGTTGTTGGGCGAACAGTTGACGCAGATTCAATGGGTTGGCGTTGTGTTCACGTTAATTAGTGTGTATCTGGTGAATCAGCGAGAAGAAATTGCCCAAAAAGTGGCGTTGGTGACCCGTCGGGTGCGTGTAGATGCCAATGGTATGGAACTGGCACAAGACCCTGTCGTAGCAGAACCCTCTAAACCTGATGCGATCGCAGACTAGTGTTGCAAACACGAAATTTTGCAACATGGGGGTTTGGGGGCTGCGCCCCCAAGAGGGGGTTTTACCCCCTCCACCCCCTATAAAACTTTTAAGTTGGTGTACTAGTAGACGACCTCTTTTAGAGAGAGCGACATGGAGCCGTCGCTCTCTCTAAGGAATGGGAATTAAATAACTCCGATGATTTGTTGTAGGGGCGAACGGCCGTTCGCCCCTACAAGCGATCCAATATTCGATCTTATTTACTTCACGATCCTAAAAGAAGTACAAGACCCATTTATCTCACCCCGTATTGACGTATGCTTACTTCGATTACTCCATCTCAGCCAGCGGCTCTCCACGCGTTTCGCAGCTCTGTGATCGACTTTGTTGCCGATCCATTTTATGTGCCCGAAGTCGAAAGCATTCGCTACTTTGCCGATGGGTTATTGGTGGTCGAACGGGGCAAGGTCAAAGCGATAGGAGCCTATGATGACCTGAAGGATTTGTATGCGGATATTCCCATCACCTCGTATCCCGGCAAGCTGATCACACCGGGATTTATTGATCTGCACATTCATTTTCCCCAGACTGGAATGATTGCTGCCTATGGAGAACAGCTATTAGAGTGGCTCGATCAATACACATTTCCGACCGAACGCAAGTTCCAAGATAAAGCGTATGCTCAACACGTCGCTACCGTATTTATTGACGAGTTATTGCGGAATGGTACCACTACCGCAGTCGTTCTGGCTGCCGTTTATCCGGAGTCGGTGGATGCGTTATTTGAAGAAGCTAATCGTCGTCATCTCTGCATGATTGCGGGAAAGGTGATGATGGATCGCAACGCTCCTGATACCCTGACCGATACGGCTGAAAGTTCCTATACCGATAGTAAAGCTCTGATTGAAAAATGGCATCAAACGGGGCGATCGCTGTACGCCGTTACACCCCGATTTGCACCAACGTCTACGCCTGAGCAATTACGTTTTGCCGGTAAATTGCTGGCAGAATTTCCAGGCACTTATTTGCATACTCACCTCTCTGAAAATGTCAATGAAGTTGCCTGGGTGAAGCAGTTGTTTCCCGATGCCAAGGGCTATTTAGATGTTTATGATCAAGCCGGTTTAGTCGGAGAGCGATCGATTTTTGCCCACTGCATTCAACTGACTGATTCTGAATTTGAACGCTTATCGGCAGCAAAATCTGCGATCGCCTTTTGTCCGACGTCTAATTTGTTTTTGGGCAGTGGTTTATTTAAGATTGAGCAAGCCAAATCCTCCGCCTTCCCCATCAACGTCGGGTTAGCCACCGATGTGGGGGCAGGCACCAGCTTTTCTATGCTGCAAACTGCCAATGAAGCGTATAAAGTGGCACAACTGCGCCATCAAAAACTATCTCCCTTCAAAGCCTTGTTTTTAGCGACTTTAGGCAGTGCAAAAGCCCTTCACTTAGACGATCACATTGGCAGTTTTGCCATTGGCAATGCTGCCGATTTTGTCATCCTTGATCCTCGTTCGACGCCGATCATGGCATTTCGCAATCCTGCAACTCGTCCAGCGTCGTTAACCGAATTGGGCGATCGCCTGTTTTCCCTGATCATGATGGGCGATGATCGGGCGATTCAAGCCACCTATATTTTGGGAGAACGAGCCTATGAGCGGACGGGATAAGCCATGCCTTCCCTGGCATTAATTAAAAGCTTCAATGGGGCGATCGCTTTCAGCCAGGTGTGATAAACCCTGCGATCGGGTTTGTTCGACCTCACCGTGGGTTTTGAGCAAGGCTGCAATTTGCTTACGAATCAAGATTCCTGGGCGATCGGTAAACATGTGTTGTTCTTTGTTGAGGCTCAGCGGCACATCATAATCGGTTGATTCTAAAATCCGCTTGTCTTCGAGTGTGACGGCTCGATCAAAGGCAATCACGTCAGCGGCGCAAGTATCTGCTTCGGTGTCATTGCGTAGGCAAAACTGCACCATTTGTGACATGGAATCATTAATCGGCGTCATCGTATTGACGACGATGTGAGACAACCCATTGGCGTAATTGATTCGCAACCGAATGGTAAAGGGCATGATCCAATCCATATCCAGTGTGCGATAGGTTTGGGTGTCCTCCATTTTCAAATTCTGTTGTTGCAGTTCTGGATTAACCACCCCTAACGTTGCCTGCACATGAATGCCGTAATCGGTTTCAGTGATCTCTAGTGACTCGGGAATGGGATGGTCTTCGCTGCCAAAGGTGCCTGTATGCACAAAGGTCGGGTGTGCCAGATCCAATTCATTTTCCATCACCCGCAATCCGGCACACTGCCAGGGTTCATAAAATTCTTGGATCAGGCGATAGCTTGGATCGGTAGCTTCCGGAATGGTTGGAATGTCTCTCAACGGCTCACCCAAACACACCCAAACATAGCCATAGCGCTCTGTACATGCATAAGCATCGACTTTGTAGCTCGGCGAAATGGCACCGTCTTTCGACTGCGGCATCTGCACACAGGCACCCGCGGAGTTGAACTGCCAACCGTGATAGGGACAGCAAATGTTCCCCGCCACAACTTTACCCAACGATAGCTTGGCGGTGCGATGACAGCAGCGATCGCGCACAGCGGCGGGCTGACCGTCGGCATCCAACCAGATCACGATCGCCTGACCCAATAATTCAAACGCCTGGGGCCCATCATGCAACTGTTGCATCGGCACAACGGGATACCAAAACCGCTGGAAAACAGGCTGCTGCGTCACTAACATAAAATCTACCCATGCAAAGAGAACGAGGCACTATACCCATTGCCCTGAATTTCAGGCAATATCACAGTCTGATCTAAATTGGAGGATGAACCTTTCGGGTTCCGATATGTTTAGCATATGAAACAATCAAGTCTTACCCTCATCCCCCAACCCCTTCTCCCATTAGGGGCGAAGGGGAGCCGAATACTAAGACATGGTTTCAAAGTCCCTCTCCCGCTCTGGGAGAGGGATTTAGGGTGAGGGCTGACAGGACTGAGACACACTAAATATAGACAAGGGTTCATCCTCCAATTTAGATCCACAATCTGCGACCCTAAATTTCAAGGATCTGGCAAAATCACCGAGGCATCCAAAAAGCGCTGTGTTTTTGCATACTGTATACACCTCAATCTATTTAGTATAAAGAAGACCGACGAAATGATTTTGTAGTATTAGATACGAGGTGCTGTTGATTTGGGTGATGTGTTGAAACGATATCTTCAGGTATTGCAGCTATTTTGGGCAACGGCGATCGCCGCTGAGTTGGAATATCGCATGAACTTTGTCATTGCCGCACTCAGCAGCCTATGCAGTTTAGTGGGCAGTTTGTTTGGCTTATTTTTGTTTTACCAGCATGGCTACACCTTTGAAGGGTGGACGTGGTCAGAAGCCCTGATTGTGTTGGGGGTATTTACCCTCTTACAAGGTTTTGCGGCGACCTTTCTGGCTCCAAATCTGAGTCAAATCGTGCGCCATGTGCAGGAAGGGACACTCGATTTTGTCTTGTTAAAACCGATTAACTCGCAATTTTGGTTGTCTGCCCGGACGCTATCGCCCTGGGGGTTGCCCGATATCATTTTTGGGTTGCTGTTGATTGGCTATGCCGGGGTCAATCTCCACCTCAATTGGCATGCCTACGGGCTGGCATTAGTGCCCCTGTTATTTGGCTTTATCTGCCTCTATAGCCTCTGGTTTATGTTGGGGTCTACCAGCATTTGGTTTGTCAAAATTTATAACGTTACTGAAGTGCTGCGGGGCTTACTGGAAGCCGGACGGTTTCCTATGGCAGCCTACCCAGCCATGTATCGCTTCTTTTTTACCTTTATTGTTCCGGTTGCCTTTTTAACTTCGATTCCGGCTGAAATTTTACTCAATCGTACCGATTTAAGCTGGTTAATCGGCAGCGGCGGATTGGCGATCGCCCTTTTCCTGTGCTCTTATTTTTTCTGGCGCTTTGCCCTGAGATTCTATACCAGTGCCTCTTCTTAAGAACCTGGATTTCGTATGTCACTTGCCGCGTTTTTACAGGGAATTTTGGGAGCCTCCAGCCTGTTGTTGGGGGCTATTTTGGGTGTGATTTGGCAACCCAGCCGCACCTTCTCAGCCGCCATTATGGCGTTTGGCAGTGGCACGTTACTCTCGGCGATCGCCTTTGAAATTACTACAGAGGTCTATGAAGCCAATGGCTTGCCCACGTTGGTGATCGGATTTATGGCTGGGGGAGCAGTGTTCACACTGATCAATGGCTACCTCGATCAAAAAGGTGGATTTTTACGTCATCCTGCTTCCAGTCGGCGCTACCTGTTTCAACAACGTCAGGAGGCAGCCTCTGAAGTATTAGATCGACTGGCACAGGTTGAAGTCATGCAAAATGTGCCTCCTGCGGAAGTGCAGGCGATCATTCCGCTGCTGAAGTCCTGTGTTGCCGAAGCCGGAGACATTTTGTGTAAAGAAGGGACGCCCGGAGATTCGCTTTACATCATTCTCAGCGGGGAAGCGGAGGTGATTAAGGGACAACAGCCGATTACCGTGTTGCTGCCGGGAGAAGTGTTTGGCGAAATGGCAGTGTTGACGGGCGCGCCCCGGTCTGCCACGGTGATGGCTCGTACCCCGATGGAGTTATATGAGCTGAAGCGAGTCGATTTTAATGCCGTCTTAGCCCGATCGCCCCATATCGCCAGGGCATTGAGCCTGATTTTGGTGCGGCGATTGCAAGAAACAACGGAATCTCAGGCAGAAGCCGAACAACGACGACAGCAATGGCGACAAGAAATTTTGGATAGCACAGAGTTAGATTTGCCCTTGCCCGAACAGCAGGCAATGTTGCAGCAACTCACAGGCAGTACGGCACCGTTAGCGATCTTATTTGGGTCGCTGATCGACAACGTGCCGGAATCGCTGGTCTTAGGTATGACGGTGGGGCAGAGTCATCTGGGTGCATCGTTTTTGTTAGCCGTGTTTATCTCCAATTTTCCGGAAGCCTTGTCCAGCTCAATCGGGATGCGCAAGGCAGGCACTCCTGCTCGCCGGATTTTAATGCTTTGGAGTGGGGTGGTGGTTCTGAGTGGATTGGGAGCGATCGCCGGACATCTGTTGCAAAACAATGCACCCAGTCTGGTGATGGCACTAACCCAGGCGATCGCGGGGGGCGCAATCCTGGCAATGATTGCCAGCACCATGATGCCAGAGGCGTATGAATTGGGGGGTGGCTCTGTCAATTTCTCGACGATTCTGGGATTTTTGATGGGGTTTTGGGTGTCGATCCCGCGTTAGGGAGCAAGCGATGTTCACTCGCTGACATAAGGATATGAAACCCGCTTTTACCCATCAGCCAAGTCGCTAATCCTGGCTGATCCCCTGCTAAAGAGATTTCTGCTCAAGAAAATACCTGAATTTCCGCGTTTCGACTTCGCTCAACGCTCGGAGTCTGTGGGCTGAGCGAAGTCGAAGCCCAAATCAACGGGTAGATTTATTCCTGGAAATCTCCCAAAGTCAGGGCTTTCTCAGATCTGGGTAGAAAAATAATGCGATCGCCATCCAAAGAAATAACAAAATGTATCAGAAGCTACATTTAATCAATATTCTCTCCAGTTACGGTTTGCTAGTAGTAATTCTCAGTTTTTGGATGTGTATTAATGCCAAAAGTGGTTTCCATTCATTCCTATCGTGGTGGAACAGGTAAGTCAAACTTCACCGCTAACATTGCTACCACCATCGCGTTACAAGGAAAACGGGTTGGAGTTGTCGATACTGATGTGCCGTCGCCTGGGATTCACAATATTTTTGGGCTAGAACCGGAAATGACCGGCAAAACCCTTAACAACTATCTCTGGGGCGACAGCCTGATCGAAGATGTGGCATACGATGTCAGCTCAAATGTGGGCGTGAGCGGAGATGGTAAGTTATTCCTGGTTCCTTCTAGCGTCAAAGCCGATGACATCGCCCGTATTCTCAAAGATGGCTATGATGTCAAGCTGCTGAATGATGGATTTCGCAAACTGGTTAAAAATTTAGAACTCGATTATTTATTTATTGACACGCACCCCGGTTTATCAAAAGAAACCTTTTTAACGATCGCCATTTCTCACTATCTCTTGTTGATTCTGCGACCCGATAAACAAGACTATCAGGGCACCGCTGTGACGATAGATGTGGCACGGCAGTTGAAAGTGCGGAATATGCTACTGGCTATCAACAAAGCCCTGCCCAGCATGAATATGGATGCTTTGCAGCAAAAGGTCGAAGAAGCCTATGACGTGCCTGTTGCAGGAATTTTTCCGTTGTCAGAAGATGTCGTCAAGCTTGCCAGTGAAGGCGTTTTTTGCGTTCGCAATCCAGACCACCCCATATCGCACGAATTTCAAAAAGTTGCCCAACGCATTATGGAGTAAACGGCTATGGTTGACTCTGGTAACTTGCAATCTTTGGCAAGCTCGATTGCCGCCGTTGTGTCGCCATTTCGCACCTACCTGAACGACCTGTACGACAAATATCGCTTGGTTAATTCTGGTACGGTCGCAGACTACATTCCTGAGCTGGCACTAGCCGATCCCAACTGGTTTGGCGTATGTGCCGTCACGGTCGATGGGCAGGTGTATGAGGTCGGAGACTGCGACAAAACCTTTACGATCCAGTCCATTTCTAAAGCCTTTGTCTATGGTCTGGCGTTGGAAGATCATGGGCGCGAGTATGTCAACAGCAAGGTCAGCGTTGAACCCACCGGGGAAGCATTTAACGCGATTGTGCTGGATGAGACAACCAACCGTCCCTATAACCCGATGGTCAATGCCGGGGCGATCGCCACGTCAGACTTGATTAAGGGTAAGAACAGCACCGAACGGCTGAAGCGCATTTTGGATATGTTTAAGCGCTACACCGGACGCGAACAAGATATCGATGTGCCGGTGTTTCTGTCAGAAAAATCGACGGGTCATCGCAATCGGGCGATCGCTTACTTAATGCTCAACTTTGGCATGGTGAGCGACAAGATTGATGAAACGCTGGATCTCTACTTTCAGCAATGCTCAATTTTGGTCAATGCGACTGATCTGGCAATGATGGCAGCTACCCTGGCAAATGGCGGGATCAACCCCGTCACCGGCGAACGGGCGATCGATGAACGCTATGTTCAAGACGTCATCAGCGTCATGCTCACCTGCGGGATGTACGATTCGTCAGGTGAATGGGCGTATCGAGTAGGAATGCCTGCCAAAAGTGGGGTTGGAGGTGGCATCACTGCCGTTGCTCCCGGCAAATTGGGGGTAGGTACTTTCTCTCCTCCCCTGGATGCCAAAGGCAACAGTGTCCGGGGCATTAAGGTCTGTGAAGATCTGTCGAGAGATTTTGGCTTACACCTGTTTAACGTCGCCAAACCCGATCGCGTTTTAACCGAATGGCTGGCAGGCGGCGATCGCGTCGATAGCTGGTAAGAACGGTTGAGAGCGATTGCAAATCAGTCCTGTAATTCGTAATGATTTTTGGGTGCGCGGGCGAAGCCCGCGCACCCAAAAATCATTACCCGAGATCTATTGTCGTGTGGCTATTGAGGAGGGTTGGGGGCTACGCCCCCAACCCTCCTCGTCGTTTCAACCGTTGCCATTGGACTCGGCATCCACGGTAAAATACGTAAGCCTGCGATCGCAGGACGTTTTTTGCTCTATGCAACCCAAACCGTTGAAAAAAAGCTCCCCTCTCCTTCCAGATAATTTGCCATTGCGGGTGGTGTTGATTCTGGCATTTGTCGGTCAGATTGTCGGAACGGTGGGTCTGGTAGGGTATCTGTCGTTTCAAAATGGGCAAAAAGCGGTCAATGTGCTGGCAACCCAACTGCGCCGAGAGCTGACGGCTCGGATCGAACGCGAACTTAAAGGCTATTTTGAAATTCCCCACGAAATTAATCGCCTCAATGCCGATGCTCTGATCCACGGTGATCTGGATATCGTGGCGGCTGCCTATGGGGAAAGCCAACTGTATCAGCAAATGAAAATTTCACCGAATGTGGCATTAGTCTACTGTGGTAGCGCCCAAAGCGGTGAGTTTTTCGGGGTATTGCGATCGCCGGATGATGGTTCTCTGCAACTCACCTACAGCAACCAATCCACGAATTTTTTACGGCAATATTACAGTCTTAATGTGCATGGCGATCGCACCTATTTTTTGCGTCAGGTCGATCGACCCTACGACTCTCGGCAACGCCCCTGGTTTAAAGCGGCAGTCACGGCACAAAGCCCCACCTGGACAGATATTTATATTGCATTTACGACGGGATTGCCCAACATTACTGCCAGTCTGCCTATTTACGATCGCTTTGAGCGTAAGCTCATTGGGGTGTGTGCCACTGATGTTGTATTGCCCGAAGAATTTAGAAATTTTTTGCGAAATTTAGAGATTGGCAAGACGGGGCAAGCCTTTGTCATCGATCGCAAGGGGGATCTGATTTCAAATTCTACCGATGAGCCCTTGATGGTGGGCGACGGCGAAACTGCTAAATCACTTGCGGCTGTCGATAGTCAAGATCATCTGGTGCGGGGCACCGCAGACTTTTTGGTTCAGCAGTTTGGTAGTTTTTCAGCCATTACCCAAACCCAACGGCTTGACTTTCGCCTCAATGGCAAACGCCAATTTTTAGAAGTGGTGCCGTTTCGCGATAGCTATGGCTTGGATTGGCTGATTGTCGTCGTTGTTCCCGAAGATGATTTCATGGGACAGATCCACGCCAATACCCGTAACACCATCGTTCTATGTGTGCTGGCGTTGGGGGTGGCGATCGCCATTGGCATTCTCACCGGACGCTGGCTCACCCGACCCGTATTGGAAGTCTGCCATGCCTCCGAAGAAATTGCCAAAGGCAACCTATCGCAACAGGTGAATCCCTATCCCATTCGGGAGATGCGTAAATTAGCCGATTCTTTCAACAGCATGGCTAATCAATTGCAGACATCGTTTGCAGCCCTGCGGCAAAGTGAATCTACCAACCGCGCCATTGTCAGCGCTATTCCCGACCTGCTGATTCGGGCGACAGGAGATGGCACCTACATCGATATTGTGGGCAGCGATCGCCTGATCGGAATTCATAGCCTTAACCAATTTCTCCCCGGTTCAACTGTCACAGAGTCTCTGCCGCCCGAGGTCGCGGATCTGCGCTTACAATACATTCGCCGAGCTTTAGAAACAGGCGAACTGCAAGTGTATGAACAACGCATTCGGGTCAACGACAAACCCCAGGATGAAGAAGTGCGAATTTTGGTGTTGGGTGAAAACGAAGTCTTGATCATGGTGCGCGATATCACCAGCCGCAAACGTGCTGAAGACGCCTTACGGATTGCGGAGGAGAACTATCGCAGTATTTATGAAAATGCCTTAGAAGGCATCTTTCAATCTGATCCAGATGGCTACTTCATCAGCGTCAATCCGGCGATGGCACAGATTTATGGCTATGATTCACCGGCGGATATGGTTGCCCATATCACCGACATTTCTACCCAGGTCTATGTTGAGCCAGCTGACCAGATCAACTTCAGGCGGCGCTTAGCGGAAGCGGATCACGTCAAAAATTTTGAATATTGCGTCTATCGCAAAGATGGCAGCACGACCTGGATTCAAGAAGATACCCGAGCAGTACGCGATGATAGCGGTAATTTGCTGTATTACGAAGGCATCGTTCAAGATGTTAGCGATCGCAAACACCGAGAAGATGACCTCAGACGCCAATTGGCTGAGTTGAAGATCGAAATCGATCACAATAAACGGGCGACCGAGGTGGCTCGGATTACCGAAAGTGGTTACTTTCAGGAGCTACAAGAAGAAATTTCTAGCGTCAATTTAGACGAGTTTTGGAGTTAATGCTTTCCCAGTAGCGGCTTAAGCAGCAGATTATTCCACAACGATGTGCTTCAGCGATCGCGGATCTTCCACATATTTCGCGGCGTTGCGAATCTCAAAGGCAATGATCTTGTCTTCCACATCGTAGTTGATCGTAACGTCCGGTCGATCTTCACTAAAGTCTTCGACAACGGCATCGCGGAAGACGATCTGCAATACGTCAGTGGCGACGTCATAAATGACTTTCATAGATTCTCCTCCCCATTGATTCAACGCGTCACTGTGCGGTCTGGCAGTCAGCCCATGACCTGTCATCCCACCCGCATCCGTAGATGCAATTATGCTTGCCATCATACTGATGTATCATCTCTTTCACTGTAGTCCATCTTGCCGATTTGGGCTGACCCGCGATCGCGATCGGATCGGTTATCCTCTGCCATTTACCCTTAAGCTAATTTTCAAATGACCCTTTAATGCTTAAAAATGTTAAAAAGCCTTGATTTTTCAAGGCTTTTTGATTTGTATAGTTTCTTGAACTGCGGCTATTTGCAGTTATTTACTGCCAATCAAGAGACTATTTTTAAGCAGAATTTAAGCAGATGGATGTTCTAGGTAGAATTGCTCAAGCTAACGGCAGATTAAAGGCTCATAGAGTAGGAGTAGCAATTCAGCAGATAGGTGAAAAACTCTATTTGGTTGCGACCTTTCCACCCAAACCTGGTTCTTCAAAGACCAAACCTTATCAGCAACGAATAGCACTGGGGATAGGTGCTCATCCTAAAGGTGTATCTTTGGCAGAAACAGAAGCGAGGAAAATAGGAGCGTTACTGGATTGTAAAGAGTTCTCTTGGGAACCCTACCTGGTTGCTCGGGGTTTAGTACCTCAAACCGTAGGAGATTGGATTAGCCAGTTTGAACAGCAACATCGTGACCAGATCTGCCAAACGACCTGGAACACAGAGTACAGGAATGTATTTAAGCAATTGCCAACTGACTCACCTTTAACGGTTAGTGTGTTGCAAAAGGCAATTTCACAGACAGAACCTAACACCCGACAACGAAAACGATTTTGTGTCAGCTTGAAGAAGCTTGCAGAGACAGCAGGTTTGGAAGTTGATTTTAAACAACTACAAGGAAACTACTCCTATAGAGGGGTTGACCCTCGATCATTGCCGACGGATAAGCAAATCGCAGAGTGGTTTCACAAAATCTCTAATCCCTCTTGGCGGTGGGTCTACGGGATGCTGGCAACATTTGGGCTAAGAAACCATGAAGTCTTCTTTCTGGACTTAGAAGATTTTCTCAACGGTGGACACATGGTAAAGGTTAAAGAAGGAAAAACAGGTGAGCGAATGGTCTGGGCATGTTATCCAGAATGGGTAGATTATTTCTGCTTGAGAGCCCCACAAATTCCATCTGTATCAGGTCGCAACCATTCAGACTATGGTCACCGAGTTACTAAACAGTTTGCATATTATGAATTTCCATTTTCAGCCTATGATTTGCGACATCGTTGGGCAGTGAGAACATTAGAGTTTGGATTGCCGACCTCTCTATCGGCTCAACAAATGGGGCATTCTGTAGCAATTCATGAAAAGGTATATCACCACTGGATTACAGCTGATACCCATCAGAGGATGTTTGACTCATTAATGATGAGAGCCGATCGCCCCCTTCCACCGCAGATATGACCCATCATTTCTCTATCCCGCAGGCAAAGTCTGCTAACCAGTGGTTCACCACATACACCACTTCCGATCGCCGTCTTTCCCGCTCCTGGATGCGATAGCGCTGTAAAAAATGGTCGAGGGGCCCCTTCTCGGGGTCAACAAGCCACCCCAGTACCGTCACAACAGACACCTCAAACGCCGAAGCCCAATGACCATCAGCCACATATCCCATCCAACCTTTAAGAGAACGCTTATACCGTCCCATTTTTTGTGGAGTCATATAAGTCCTCTTGACTTTGCTCAATCGCTTTTTGGCACCTGGTAGAGTGATAGCGGTAAGTCGGACGGATTGCGTAGGGGCTGATATTTCGCCAATGAATCCGGTGTTTGAGGATTCCCTGTGCTCGAAGACTTTGCAGGTGATCACGCGAGCAGCTCAAAATCGCACACATTTCAGTCGTGGTTTTCCAGTCTGAAGAGGCGCTTTGTGCCCGAGCTTTGCGTTTTTTTCCCATCACTCTTTACCTCCAAACGAGAGCACCAATTGTCCCAGCCGCTCTCGTTTGAGACGCCGTTTAGTTGCCATTGCTTTCAGGTCATAACGGCAATGGCAGACAGTACACAGAGCTTTTAAGTTCTCTTGCCTGCAATCAGAAGGGATGTGGTTGAGATGAGCCACCGTTAAAGTCCATCGCTGGGGATGCTCTGCAATTTCTGCCCACTGTTCACACGTATCCCGCCAATTACCACCAACCAGCCGATCGATGAAGTCGTAGAGGCTCTCACCTGGCATCCGGCAGTCTCTGCCACATTCCTCACATTTCCAGCCAACTTCAACCTTGATAGCCAGTGCGATCGCATCCCAATTTTTGGGATAACGGCTTCTATCCATTGGCATCAGATTTACCCCCTTGCTTTAACAACTTGAGTTCATTGGGCTGATACGTTCGGGTGATATACCAGCTATCCCCCTTCACTACAACGCCGTCGGCTGTTAGCTCAACGACCATGACAGGTTTTCCCGCGAAGCGCCCCACCAAAATTTCAACGCGATCGCCCACTGTCAAAAGAGGACTACCCTGATCACCCCTGATCATCTTTTTGCCCTTTTTCTGTACTACATCAGGGGGGGTGATCAGGGGGTGATCAGGAGGTTTATATTCAACAGTTGAATAGTGTTGAATATCTTGTTGAATAGGCGAAACATTCTCTATATTTGGGTTTGATCCCTGTGTGCCCCCACTATTCAACAAAACCACCCCCTCAGAAAGGTGATCAGGGTGATCAGCCTCAGCAAGAATCTCGCTATTGCAAGGGTTTGAACCCTGATCACCCCTATTCGACAGGGTGTTTTTTGGCGTTGTATTACGTGTAACATGCACAGGGGGCTGATCACCTTTTGCCTGATCATCAGAAAGAGAAGATATATTTTTTGTTGAATATCCCTCTTTATCGCTTTCACTGTCTGGGTTTTCGCTATTCAACACACTATTCAACTGTTGAATAGTGTTGAATAGCGCTAAGCGGTAGGTATATCTACGCCGCGTCCCCTCTTTACAAACCTTAAACTCTGCCTCATCTGTTGCCTGTAGCCTTGAAAGTTGCTCATAGAGAGACTTTTGAGGAATGCTAGTAGCTTCATGAATTTGTTCTAAGCTTGCTACTCCAACCTGCTTTAGGTAATCAATAATCTGCTCTCTCTGGGTGGGGTTGACTCCACCAGGTTTCCATTGCCCCAAAAGTTTCCATGTCCAGGTATTACCGTCCAAAACCACATTCAGGTCGTGCTTACCCCATCCGTTCTCGACCAACAAGCGATAATTGCGATCGCTTGCAGCAATGATGAGCGTGCCCCGGCAAACTGCCCGGATGGCGCTACTACCCCTCACGGTGTCAAAGATGTCGATCGCGTTGGCATTGTCTACGTTCACCTTGCCTGTATGGTGAACTAGCAGCACACAGCAACCCAAATCTTTCGCCATCTCCTGAAGTGGTTCAAGAAGCTGACTCATCTCTGCCGATGACTCGCTGATATTGGAGTCCTTAATTCTAGAGAGGGTGTCTAAAACAATTAACCTGGGGTCTAACTCTTCTGCTAGTTCTCGGAGGTGCCCAATTTCGGACAGTTTGAATTTCTGCATCCATGCGACAGGTAAGCCACGGCTCCAGCCCTGTGCAACTTCCCGTTCTTTCAACTTTGCTTCACCATCTTCCAGGCAGACATAGATCACCGTGCCCTGTGTGGTGGGTCTACCGAGAAAATCACTGCCCTCTGCCACTGCCTTTGCCAGTGTCATGGCTAACAAACTTTTACCCGCGCGTGGACCGGCTGCGAGCAGAAACAGTTCATCAGCCGTTAGCAACTCATCGACTAACCAGTCGGTATAGTCAGGTGCTCGATCCATTAGCTCGTCATTCCACACCAGGCGCGCCCTAAGCGGGTTTTCTCCTGATGAATGAACTTTAGATTTAACTGCCGTCTCTGCTGTTTCAGTTGCTTTGCAGAAGGCTTCTAGACTAAGCCCCTGATTCAGAGCATCGGATACATCCCATCCTTTTTTGGGGTTCTCACTACTGGGTACCCTGGCTATTTTGCAACGTTGCCCTAATGCCTCAGCAACTTTCAGCGCTCCCTTTACCCCTGGCTCATCCAGGTCGTACCAGATGATGACGGTTGCTCCGGTTATGCGATCGCATTCACCTAATGGAGGAACATTGCCTGCGCCGCAAGTAAAGGAACAAACTTGTATGTTATTTTTCAGTTCAGAATGACGTACAGCCCAACCCAACATCATGGCATCCCACTCACCCTCACATAGCCATGTTTGGGTGGGTGACTCTGGCTGATGGGTGATAAACACCTGTTGGGGAATGCCGTATTGTGACCAGGGTTTATAGTCTGGCAAGTTACAGACTGCCTCATCCCACGGTGCAACTCGCTTTTTTAACCAATAGGCGGTGCCATCAGAGTTAGGCAGGGGGATGGAAATTGACCATTGCATTTTTTCACCCACCCGCGATCGCACTGCACCCAGACGGTAGTGCACCATCATCTCTGGTGTGATGCCCCGGTTCATCAGCCATGATTTAGCCGATTCGCCATACTGCATCAGTTTTTGATGCGCTTCGCGCACCTTTTGCGGCGAAACGGTGACAGTTTTGCCCGCCGGCGATGGGATAGGCTGTGCCAGTGCCGCTGGAATTTGCTGAGGTTTAGGACTGCCCAAAGCCTCACGAATTTGTTGAGGTGTACACCCCCGATGACACTTGTAAGCCCCCTCTGCCCCTGGCACCAAGGCTAGATTTTTGCCCCTAGTTTTACCCTCTAACGCGCAACAAGGGCAGATTGCTCTACCCTTATTGTCGAAATCGACATAATCTTTAATGTTGAATACCATTGTCCCTACTCCATACTGAATGGCTGGGTTGTGTGCCCACACAAAAGGGGAGATGCTGATCGCGTCAGCATCTCCCCTTCAACTATTTACGGATGAAGCTTAAAGACTGAATTTGGGCTGCACATTGGTTGCGAGCGCCTACACCATCATTGCTTTCCCGATCGGTATCGAGTTGAAATGACAAATTTTGAATTTGCTGATATGCCGTGATCAGAGAAGCCTTTAACGCCTGTACCTGATTCTCTAACCGTTCAATCCTTTGCAATACGTCATCACTCATGAGTGACTCCTTTCCCCTTAAACACTTGGTTAAACACTTGTTGCCACGCTTGATCGATAATTTTCTGTTGCGCCGGTGTACGGCTGGGTGCTGGATCATTTGCCAAGATGTCCGCCGCTTGACTTGCCAAATTAGGGTCAAGCCCTGCCCTCACCATCTGCTGTTCATAGATTTGTTTAAGTTCCATGGCTAGTAAGAACTCTTTTATTGCTTTAGGCTCAAACCATTGAGGTATCTCAAACAGGCTCAGTCATATTGCCTACTTCCCTGGCATTCGCCATCAATGCCTGCCAAACTTGATCGTTTCCTCGCTCATCCGGATGACATCGAGGAGATTCTCAAATGTTCTTACGCTTCACTTATGCCAAGGGCACCCATAACTGGGTGCCCTTTTTGCGTTTGGCAGTATTTCACCTCCTTGAACATGCGATATCCGTGTTTTGGCTTTTGGAAAATTGCCAAAAGCGCTAGATGATTGGGTATGCAGTGCAGGGATAGACCGCTCAGTCAGAATCCTGCACCGATGTCCAGCCGGAAGTAAGAAGTTTTCTTCCGGAAGTTTACTTCTGATATGATAGGTGAATAAGCGTGAAAAGAGAACAACAACGTTGAAAAGCTTGATAGAACGTGCCAACCTAACCCAACGTCAACTCAGTGAACAAATTGATGCAACTGAGCGAACTATCAACGATTGGATTCGTGGGGTTTCATTCCCCAGGTTGGATCGAGCTGCTGCGCTAGCAAAAGCTTTAAATGTTTCTCTCAATGAGCTTTGTGAAAGTTTGGGAATTTCAGTGGATGGAATTCCTTCCGATAGCCAAAGCGCTGAGCATGGTGACGACATGCCCAGCGCTAATTAAGGAGGTGATGTATAGACCAATAAGCCTGATTGTGCTTAGTCCCTGGGGATAGCTGCTATCTATCCCCAGGATTTTGTACCCCTACGAGATGAGGTAACAGATCCATTATGGCTAACTTATTTCCCGTCAGTCTGTTGACTGGCGTTATTTTTGTGGCTTCTTCCCTGGCTGTGCCAGGGCGAGCTACCACACTGCAAGAGTTGTTTGGCATGGATACAAGCAGGGGCACTGTACGTCGATCGACCGTGCAACGGGTCAGTACCAGTCCCCGGCAGCCACAACATCAAATTCAGCAGCTCACCCCCATCACGCGCCCCGGTCTGAGGTATGCCAATGACCTGGCTGGCAGCATCGATGCCAATGGCTACTACGATCGCCCTTTTACACCAGAGCAGTTTTGGGGTGTGAGCTTACCCGACGGCGATTACAGCGCCAAGATGTTTTGGGAAGGACACCAGGTTAGCCCGGTCAGGCGGCGGTTAGCAGACGGCACTATTTATTTTGAGTTGCCACCTAACACTGTCAGGGTTAATACCCCTAATGGACGGCAATGGTGGGATATGGCTGAATCGAATTCGGTAATCTTTGAAATTCGTGAAGGTCGGGTTCGTCGTCAGCGCTACAGCTTTGAGTGACAAGTTTTAAGGAATCAATTCATCATGCAAAACAATAAAACTTGGATTTGGGAATCCAACGATGCACAAGGTAACTTCTCTGACCTGAATTCTCAACATGAATATCAAGTTGGCAATCTAACAGATGCTGTGGAAGCAGAGACAAACGCAATTGATAACGGTGAGGAAGTCATGTGGTTAGATGCATCCATAGACCCTAACTTGGTCTATGAAGTTGAGCCAGGTCAACAGTTCGCTCGCTGGGAATCCTCTGAGGATGGTCAAGGTGTTGATTATCCACGTCGGAGGGATTGAACGATGGGATGGACATTTTTTGCCAATCAAGCTGAACCTGAGGATCAAGGTGGTTTTTGTGATACGGGTTCTGAAATTCACTACCAGAATCAGTCAAAGGATGAAGCACTCAATCGTGCGGCGATCGCCGAAGAAAGTGGGGCAGATTCAGATGTTCGATATGACTACAATGTAGGGAGTCCCAATAATCTTCCAGATGACACTCGTTTCAATACGACTATTCTGGAAGTTGATGACCAAGGATTTTATTACCCTCCTCAACATGGACCAAAAAAGGGTTAGAACCATGACAGAAACTCAGAACAAGTTAGCGATCGCTGTGGCAGAAGAAACCTCGATTCGCGCCATTCGCCGCCGGACAGGGTTCAGCAATAGTCACATTCTTGCCTACCTCAAGGCACATGACAAGTGTTCCGATAGACCCAGAATCATAGAAAAAGCTGCTTAACCCAATTTTTCTCAGCAACATTGCTCCCTACAAAAACCCCGGCAACTGTCGGGGTTTTTCATTGGAAACTGTCACAGTGACACTGGGGACGAATGGGGCATTTATTCTCAATAGCTCATGGGCACTATAAAAGAGAGCACTTTTAACATAGGTAAGAGTGGTCAATGTCAGTTTGAAGGGTTGGTATAAACTTATGCATTATCTATTTTGGTTGCCTAACCACAAAGCATGGCTGAAAACTTTGAAATTGCTTTTCCCAACGCTATTAGGCACAGGAGTTTTAGTTGGTTACTTTTGGGTCTTTATAATTGCATCGATTGCAGTTTTCATTGGTGCCAGGAATGATCCTAGTATGTCCGTTCCGGCTTTGCCTACAACCTTTTTACTTTTGGCAGGATTATTTATACTGGCTAGCTTTGTCTGGTATCTCTTACTGGGTTTTGTGTGGAAATGTAGTTTGAAATTATTTTGGTCTAAACCCCCTAAGTGGTTGAGACCCGGAAACTCTTGGAGAAAAGTTTTAAGCAACTTTGTCATTTGCACTCTTTCAATGTTCCCAAGTATTCTCATCATCTGTATTCAAGTCATTCATATTGCTTTAACTCCTGATAGTTATGATGATTTCAGACTTAGATCTGGGAAGCTTTCCGATCAAGATATTTTATTGCTCACAGCATTATGGTTTGTTACCGCTACGTATTTAAATCACTGGGGAAGCTGGAAATCCAAGCAAAATAAATCTTCGAATTTAAATGAAACTGATATGAATTTGAATACACTTAAAGGAGACATGGGGCTACATAAAATGAAGCGACCAAAACCAGATAATTCAAATTCATGAGCTGGACTAGCAACGGTTTTTTTAGAAATGCCAACATAGTCAATCTGTTAAACTCTGCCAATGGGAATGAATTGATTGACTTGTATCAGCCTGGAACTTTAAACCCTGCTAGCTTGGCTGAAAATGCCAGATATTCAGGGTTTGTAACAAGCCTGAGACTTGTGGTTGACCTGACCTCAATTGCTGAAATTGAATTTCCTGATCGAGAGATTGGGATGAGCAATGATGAATACAACTCTCTGTTGAGAGGTATGAGCGTTGCCAGTCCTAAAAAACAGTTGAATTTGTTTCTCAGAACGTCCGATCGCCCTGCGACGAAGGTAGGCAGTATCTATCTGTTCAACCGTAGACCTTATTACACGGTTGATTTGCTCAGGTTTCTAACTGATGCAACTGCGTTTGATGTTGCCTCGGATGCAGCGATCGCTGTCCAGGTCGTTAGCGTTGGGTTTGGTGTTTTGACGGGCGAAGATAATATTTCTGTGATTGGTTCAGCCGTAGAGGAAGCAGAGAACACGGCTCCCACGCTGAACATTACAGTTGTGGGAGGTGGAAGCAACGGAAGTGGTGGAAGTACAGGTAATGTCGTTTTCACTTCTTCTGGAGATGTGGTTATAGACAGTCAAGGAAATCCGGTGACAGTATGACAGTTTTACACTCTGATCTAACGGGACCAGAATTGCACGGGTCTAAAATCTCTATGGGGTTTCCCGATAGAGCACCGCTGTACAGCGGCGAGACTATGTTTGATGGACAATTGTTTTGGGTTGCGACGGGAACAACAATTTCGAGCTGGAGAACTTGTTTCCCTATATCCACATTTTCTTGGGTTGCTAAAACTTCTGCTTATCAAATCCCTGCAAATTCAAGTGTCACGAAAGCAACGCTTTATTACTACGACTGTCATCAAGCTGATGCTGATGCTAACGCCAATTCATTTGAAGTTTTACATAGTTGGAGTGTTGGGGTTGATTGGCGTGAAGGATGCCCGATCAACTTCACAGATTACATCCAGCAAAAAGGGACTGGCTGTTATGCATTTTTACTCAGCGGTAATGATGCTTATGGTCTAGCCGATCAGCCTGCTAGATATCAAACCTTACAGGTAAATTCAGCGCTACCCAATAATGCTGTCCAATCCTTTACATTCTCTGTAGATTTCATGGGCTGGAATGGAGTTCAGTACTCTTCCGTGGTTGGGTTTGAAGTAAACGATCCTTTTGCTCAGGTACTAATTGGTGTTACTAATGCAACTCCATGAAATTGTGTTTTTTTCTGGGTGTTTATCAGGATCAGAAGCTTGCCAAAAGATGTATTAACAACATCTTAAATGTGTATACCATTAAGCATGAAGTTGATCTGATTTGTTACTCAGATGGTGTAGAAAACACCATATTCAGAGAATTTTGTCTATCTCAAGAGGTTCACTATTTTGTAGGGAGAAGGATAAAAAACTCTTCCTTTGGTGGAGCCTGGATTGTTAGGATGCTCAATACTTTCCTTGATTTCAGCGATGCTGATCTATTAATCAGGGTTGAACCTGATAGCTGGATTCAAAGACGATTCTCATCCATTCCACAAGGAGATGTATTTGGTAATATTCGAAGTAATCAAAGCTTTTCTTATGTGCAAGGTGGATGCATGGGCATCACCCGATCAGCCTGCTTGAAAATTCTAGAATCAGGTTTTTTAACTGACTCTCTCTACACTCATTTTTCATATAACCGATATCAACCACCGTATTTACAGCCCAACGAAGACAGATCGTCTGACGATTTGATTGCTGTTGATGTCATTCTTTCTCACGCCGCACAAAGAGCACGATTGACATTAACTGAATGGGATGAAGTCTGTTGCTTTACATTTAGACAAGATTTAGACAACACTTTACTGGGAATGAGCCATACTGAAATCTTAGAAAAGTATGCTGTTCTTCACCCTCGTAAAGAGATATAAAAATGCGCGATCGCGTCAATGAATTTAAGTTTTACCCAGCTCAATTAAGAGGGGTAATTGACTTTCGATATCGGCATGTCAAACCGAAACAAAAACAGATGTTGAACTTTATGCCATCCAAACGGAAGGGAAGAGATGGCTAGAGAAGGAAGAGTAAGAAGTTCGCTGGAAGACGTTGGTTACACCTCGCAGGTCATGGGCGATAGTGCCTATGATTCGATGAGGGAATTAGCAGGGAGTGGAGCGACCTATATCCCCCCTGATGAAAATTTTCCTGCGGGTTATTTAGACCCTGCTGAGGGGGATCCACTGTATGAGCTTGATCGCTTCGAGAGAAGCGTTCAACCTTTTGACTTTACAGGAGATGCAGTCAGAGCGACCCGTTACACTACCAGCTGTAATGGATGTGATTGTGTTGCCTGCATTACAACCTACTCCCTGCCATTGCAAGTTATTTCTGAAATCTGCAATAACTACCGCAATCCTGATTGTCCCCCCGTTCCTCCCCCTCCCCCTCCTTCTCCTCCTGGCGCGCCTGGTCCGTCTGTCCCTCCTCCTTCTAGAAATCAGCATCCTGAAGGATGGGCAAATTGCCGATATTTTGTTCTGTTATCAAGCGTCAGTTCCACAACGAACTATCTAAACTTGGAAAATCCTCGGGTTGCCCGATGGTCAAGAGTTGCAGTTAGGGCAACCGATGTCATCATTCCCGTGTACGGTCCAATCGTCGATTTAGAATTTGTAGAACGGGGCGATGGGCTTTATGACCTGTATCTCGTCTGTATGGGAACAGGTGTATTGATCATCAATTTCTCAAATCAGACAGGTCAACCGGGCAGTCTATTTTTGTACAACCTTGAAATGCAAAATTGGCTGTATTCCATTTACAACGAAGAGTCTAGAGTTGTGATAAGGACTCAAGGTTTACCTATTCATCGGGCAATTTGGAGTCGTGGTAGAGGGCTTTTCCCCCGTTTGGATGCTGCTGGAGGATTTTTCACGTCTACCGATGTACAAAGGGTGTTGATCAAGCAATCAACATCTCGTGATTGGTACATTGCAGATATTCGACCAGCCGCCAGTATTGCCCCTTTCTCCTACCCTAGCGGCAACATAGCAGTCTATGGTAGTCCTTGCCCAGTTCCTCCTCCTCCCCCTCCTCCCCCTCCTCCTCCCAGGTGCCCTTGTATGAGTTGTGGAAATGACGGTTGTAGTTGTGATGATATTGCCACGTTGATCGATCGTAAGTTGCGACCGATTTATAAAATTTTGGGGTTTCCTCAAGGTCAAGACAATCCCAAAATTAGGTTTGATCCTGAAGAAGTTCTTAAGGCAATGGGTCAGTCTATCTACAGTGGTGATGAAACCCAGGAAGTTGAGGTTTATGACATTAAAGACTTGGTAGGAGCTTTAAGTTCATCTCTGTTTAGTCGAGCTGGCTATCATCGACTGCCTGCAAAGGTGCCACAGAGTCTTACTGGTGATAGAAGTAGAAACGACCTGATAGACATTCCTGATGCAATGTCTTGGCAAGAATGGCTTGTAAAACAGCTAGATGCCATTCTTGGACAGTTTCCAGTCAAAATCAAAGTCAAAGACGATAGTGGATCGATTACTGAACTTGAATTAAAGAACTTAGCTGAAGCGATCGCTGAACTGAGCGGGTTGAATTTGAGCATTGCATCTGATGCAGACTTCGCGGCAAATTTGGCATTGAAAGCCGTTGTCGAAGCAACCAAAGCAGGAACCGCTGCTATCATCGCCCAAGACTATGCCAAGGCTAATGCTCAATACTTAGGTTACAAAGGTAATACGGTGATGAGAGATATTAAATCTAGCATTACCCCTGGAAGAACAAAGAAGGATGAAATCTTAACATCTAGTAGTCAAAAAATTCCTGGATGGCGATGGGAAGGTGATGACAGCTTACAGGCAACCTTGAATCAACTGCTAATTGGCGTAGGGATATTAAAGGCAGCATTGGTTCAGTCATGGCAGCCTGGTGAACCTATAACAGGAGATGCTATTCGCCACGATCTTGACCAAGATGGTGTAGATGATGATGAAGCATGGCAAGAATTTTTGGCTGAGAGACGCAACCCGCCCGCCCGCAGGCGAGTAGAAGGAGTTCCAGACATCGATCTTACCGATTTATCAGATGCAGATACAGCCTCATGAACTTTTCAACGATCGACGTAGCATTTTCTGTATTAGAGTCTACCCGTGTTAGACAAACTGTTGGGGAACGGGTCTTTAATACCAGTATTGATCCACCCAGAGATGAGAATGGGGTGGTTGGTTTTTTAAGTGGTTTGCTGGGTGGATTGGGGCGATTAACTGGGTTTATTTGGAGGACTATTAGTTGGCTGTTTAGCCTAATCAACTGGGGTGAGTTATGGGGAACAATCCAAGAGGCAACCTATGCAGTCCTGTACTTTGACTGGAATCAAAGTGATGCAACCGTCAGGCAGCAAATATCAGCCAATAACAACTCAATGGCTCAATTGCTGGGGAGATTTGCAGGTAGTGGGATAATTCGACTCGCATCCGTTGGAGTAGCTGCTGGAGTGGCACTTCAGTATCCCGTAGTTGCCGGAAGGATAGCGTTAGAACTTGCTGAGGACGCATCTGGGCAAATTAGGGGAGAGTTTATTGGACTGCTACAAAGTATGAGACAACTTGCAATCGAAAATGCTTTGCTCAGTCTTGTACTAGGTTTTAGAAACCGTAGATGGTTTGGGCAAGATCCACGCCCGGATGATGGACCCTATTGGAGTTTTGCTGAAGGGATAGACCAAGGTGTTCAGGCTATTCCAATCGACGCTCTTAGAAACCTTGTAGTAGGTTTTTTGGAGGGCGCTGAAGACGCCTTTTGGGATGTAGGTTACATCGTTGCAAACACGCTAGATGATATAGTTGCCGGCTCAAAATTTGCCAACCATAACGACCTGGGACCGGAGAGAACCGTCAAGGTCGAACTGGATAATCGTACACAAGAAGCAATTGTTCTTGCTGGTCCTCAACAAATAGTTCAGCAATCAGTAGATCAGGCGATCGCAACCCATCAGATGGTTTGGAACCGGGATGTGGGGCAGATTGTAGGAATCCCTTCTGAAAGTTTTCCGCGCGCCCGACACATGGTTAGGCACCTGGTCATATGCTTTAAGGACGTCCGCCGTCCTCCCTGGCGACGGGCAGACGGTTCTAGAGCCAAAGAAGTCATGTACACCATCCCTGATGCCAAACGAGGACTATCTTGGGGTGAGTTGAAGTCGGCTGCAAGAGCGTTCACTTGGGGACCCTGGAGAGCAACCGCTAATTTAGATAACAACCGTCAGATGGCGGTTTATGGCTCATCACCAGCCGAAGCAGAAAGTCAACTTAGATCACTGTTACTCCTTTCGACTACGAATATTGTCACTCTCTCCATTTCAGAGGAACGAATTACTAACCCAGCATTGGTAAAACATCCCACCCAGGTTTACCCAGCCTATGCAAATCTGGTAACTGCACCAACAGACTTTCAAGGTGGTCCAATATCAGGTAGTACAGCTTACCGCAGAGAAAGACGCAGAATTCTGCTGTGGACTGATTCGGAACCCGACGATCTGGGTTCACTAGGGTAATTTTCAATTCATAAGAAATTTGAATCAGTTAAGCTCCGTAGTGTACGTAAACAGACGTGCGAAGGAATTAGGATTTTGCGGCACCCTAAGGGGGGTGGACATCCTGTGAAACCATTTGAAACCGTTGAAAACGAAGGATTAAAGCCGTTGAGAACTCCGCAAAATTCACGAGTCTAATACCTCAATCTAGAGCCAAAATAAAAGTCATGATTTCTTATGAGAAGCAATGGCAGCAGTAACGGATCTCACATGGGACCAACTTGAAGCGGCATTGGGCACCCAAGGGGCTGTTTCTTGGAATGCGACAGACGGCATCGTTATCAAGGTTGGCAAAATTACAAGTGACACCTACACAGGTATGTCTGAGGAAGGTGTTGTTGAGTTTATGCACAAATTGCGAGAAGCCTGCTCATCCGCCCAATCTACAGTCAATTTGAATAAGTCTGTAGGAGAACGATTAGCAACGTTTCCGCCTGCTAGTTCGGGTGCTCCTGTCAGTGGTTATGTCACCGTTACTCAGTCCATTGTTTCTCGCATTCCGCTCAACATGAACACCATTATTGGATCTGTGATTTAGGAGTAATCAACATGGCTCGTAACCGTGGTGCAACCACACCTGTATTCGTAACCATTGGAACAATGAAATACGGCTTCAATGCTGGAGCAAACTCTGCGGCATATCGAACTGCCTTGGGACACACGCTTTACACTAACCAAGCTGGCGTTTTCTTTGGTGCCAATAGTCCAAAACCTAACCGCGCCGCTAAAGTTTTCACGAGCGGTACAGTGGCATCCTATTGTGACCCAGCCGAGGAAGCTGATTTAAGGGCTGATGATTGGGTTGTCACCAGGTCAGGACGTAGACGAGGGATTAAAACAGCCGGACGTACCCGAACTGTGTTTGTTGAGATGCCTGGTAGTTATAACTATGCCTGGAACATTACAGCCGCAGAGGCAAGCAGTCTTGCTACAATTCTGGGTTTCACGTTGGCGACAGGAACTACAGCAAATTTAGTATGGGGTTCTTCTCCCAAGCCACCACGGGCAACTAAGCGAGTGAGTGGTTCTAGCACTTCTAGTTTTATCGAGCCTCGCCCCGCTATCATCAATGCTGCGATCGCTGATGGATGGTCTGTCTCTGGTGTTGATTACGATCTGTTGCCGGATGTCTGATGAATAGGCGTTTAATCTTGCCAGGTGATCCTGAATTTAATTCAACCCTGGCAGCTCCCCCTCCTAATTGGCGTGAAGTTGCTGCTAGAGATGGCAGCAACTATGCCTTCGTTGTTCAACCGGGCAGTGGCATTGCTCGACCTGTGACGATGGCAGAATTAAACGATTATCTTTATGGGGGTGAGTATGACGAACGATTAGAGGAAATTGACCAGGAAGAGGATCTAGAAGACGAATGAGTTGGGCGAGTGTTGCCACGATAGAACTAAACAGTAACTGGCAGTTCACACCCTCCGTTGTAGGGGAACTGTTTAGAATCCATCATGTCACCTCATCACCTCCACTGTTTCGTGGGCTTGTCTGTCAAGCGAACGCCGGATCTTTGGGTGCTGAGCTGTTTGAAATTCGCAGTCTCTACGCCAAAACTGAAATAGACGTCTTTGAGTTCATTGCTCCATCTGCCTTTAGCTCTCGTACCCTTGGGTTTAAGAGGACTGACAATTATTACAACCCTTGGTCTATAGAAATTGAGGTTTGGACTGGTTTTTTTTCTAAATACCTAACTCCCTTACCAGGTGACTTAAAGCCTGTTCTGAGAAGCATTTCAGGCAATACATACACCGATGAGTTAGGTTGGCTCTGGTTATTGCTTAATGGACAAACGATAGGAAATTCCGGTTCTGGAGCAGGAACAGCTGATCAAAGAATGGAACTGTTATTTAAATCTCTCTGGTCAATTAATACGCTCGCAGTATCAGGGGGAAGAGGAACAAACGCCAATGTAGATTGGAGTGGCAACAAAAGACTAACGTTGCCAGACGCCAGGAGCAGAACTCTAATTATCGGGGGGCAAGGAACCGGACTATCAAACTATACGTTGGGTTCACTGGCGGGGCTTGAGAATGAAACTTTGAACCTGCTACAAATGCCCAAACACTCTCATTCGGGAAGTGCGATAGCATCTGGAGGACTGCATACTCACACAGCGAGCACAAACACAGAAGCAAACCATAGTCATGGGTTAGCAGGTAATGCAGATGTTCCTGTCACTGGATCAGGATATCGTGTGACGGGTGCAGGAACTGATAGACAAACAGGGCTTGCTGGCAGCCATAGCCATTCAGTAACAGTTGTTTCCAGCGGATCTCATAGTCACGGACTGACGATCGCAGAGGATGGAGGGACAACCCCTCTTAGCAAAATTCAACCTTCATTAGTGTGTAATTGCTTAATCGCGACAGGGAAAAAGGCTTAGGATTATGGACCCTCTCCAATTAGTCATCACTGTTGTAGGGCTGTTGCTCTCAGGTTTGGGAACCTATGTCACTACTTCCGGCTTTTACCAAAAGCAGCGTAGAGAGGATATGCAGCGGTTTGCCGATTCCAAAACCAAAGAATATGCCGCTGAAAGAGACTTTGAACATCTCAAACGGAACTATCAGCAACTACAAGAGTCTCTCGGTTATTTGACCAAAGAAATTCATGAGAGACAAGAAAGATTGGACGATCGGTTTAACAGAATGGAGCGCATCACCACAGCGCTATGGGCAAAGGTCAGTGATGGATCAATCTCTGATATTTTGGGGGGTCATAGACCAGAATAATGAGTCTATTTTTAGCTAATAAACCCCTGAATTTAAGCAAGCTTTAAGCAGTAAATTAATTAAAACCTTTGAATCCATTGCTGTATATAAACTTAAATTTTTTCAATAAAGGATCGGTTATCCTCACCCCCCGACTCAACCCCCACACGTCAGCATGAAAGAGACCCATCGATTGGTATGGAGGGTGACGTATGACAGGTTCAGTCAAAGAAAAAATTTCAGAAAACTTAGAGAAAGCAAAGGCAGAAGGCAATCTGCGAACCGAGCGTATTCGAGAAATCGTTCGCACAGCGATCGCGCAATCTGTGGATGAAGTCAAAGCCGGATCGGGAGAAGTCCGGTCTATGGTGCAAGAGGTGATCGCCACGGTGCTGTCGGTGCTGGGCGAACGAGGACAGAATGCTAAGGCAGAAGTAACTGCATCGATTGAAGGGGTTGTGGATGGTATCAGCCAGCGTCAACGCGATGAGATTGCGCAACAGCAAGCCCATGTTAACCAACTTCAATCTGAGGTCGATGCCCGAGAGCAACAACTAGATGCAGAGATTGAGGGTGCTCTGGTCGAAATTCAAGCGACCGCTGCCACCGAGACTCCCCATGATCTGAAATCGGTAATTGATGCTGCAATCAATGCGATCAAGGAACGGCAAGGATTTGCCTTAGTGCAACGGCAATACGAGAAGATCAAGCTTCAGCTAACGGCGTTGGACGAAAAGCTAGAGACTCGCTATGGCGATCGCTACGGCGAAGTGAAGCAATCGCTCGATAAAGCTAAGGTCTGGTATGAGACGACGAAGGCAGAATCAGAAGCTAGAGGCATTGATCCTCTCCAGCAAAAACAAGCTGAACTGGCAGAAAGATTCAGCGAGGTTGGCTCTGCCACGGCTCGTAAAGAACGGCTGATTAAACAACAATTGAAAGAACTCTGGCAAACCATTACTCAGCCGTAACGTGGCTTAGTTGTGCGATCTGATTGAATCCACAATCCTAAATCAGCTGAAGATCGGCGCGTTGCGAGAGGTGCACCTCTCGCAACGCATTAGGATTGCTATAGTCAAGGCGCATGTCCTCCGGACATGCGCCTTGACTGATGATTAAAATCCCGATTTCTGTAGAGTAGAAATCGGGATCTATCAAATATTAAAATCCCGATTTCTGTAGGGTAGAAATCGGGAGGATCGGACAAGGGTTGCCGATTTAATAGTTAGCTAGCACCCGGTGCTTGTCGCCGTTGCTGCTCTTGTTCTTTTTCGTCGAATTTAGCGATCGCCCATAGCCCGTGAATAACTCCGGGAACCCAGCCTAACAGGGTTAGCAAAACATTGATTACGAGAGTTGTACTGATACCGTATGTTAGAAAAATACCTACGGGAGGGAGCAAGATGCCTAGCAAAATTCGCAGAAATTTCATAATGTTCACTCACTTTGTTGACAACAAAATAGACGGGATTAAACATCGATTTGCCAAACACTTACATTAGAAAGAATATGCATTCCAATGAAGGCTTTTAGCATGGCTCACTCGATCTTCCTTTCTTAATTATAGAAATGAAAAACGAGTTTTTACCAAATCGATCAGGTCTTTGCTAACGGTTGAGCTTGCATCACAACGACTCGATAACAACTCTCAAAATCTTTGTGGTTCAAAGGCTTTGGTCTTTTTCTTAATGAGAATGAGTGTTGGGCAATTCTTAGCTACGTTAGCAGTGTTTATCTGAATAGCTCTCTATCAGTTTCAGATATATCTCGACACGATGACGTCTATCCAAAGAAATATCTACGGATTGAAATTTTTTACAGAACGAGGCTAATGGTTCGGTGGAATAAGGGATAGCAACGTACGGTAGTTAAATTGCATGGATCGTTGCTGATTAATCTTCTAAATAGTTGGCATAAATAGTTAACAATACATCGCTATATCCCACGAATGATTTGACCTCTATCTCTATCAGGTCAGACAAACGCTAATAAATATTGTTAGATTAGATGAAGATAGACTTAGTAATTTCTGGAATGACAATAAAGGCTCAATCAAACGCAATGAAATGCCGATTCCAGGTTGTCAAAATATAGTTCTTAAGCAAGATGTGCTTCGCCAAATAAAAGGTTTAACTGGGAGCATGGCGATCGCAGTTAGACTTTGGTCAATCTAGTCTATTGCTTTATTTCTAGCTACCTCGTTAGCCCAACAAGGCAGCTTCAATTCACTGATTAAATCTCTATTTGGAGGGTGATATGATTGGATTCTTTTTAACCACACTAATTACAGCACTCAGTCTATTGATCGTAGACCTGGTTGTGCCAGGGGTTGATATCTCTACATTCCCAGCCGCTTTAATTGCAGCGGTCTCAGTTGGCTTTGTTAACGCGTTTATCAAGCCTATTCTGTCAGTCCTCTCGTTGCCCGCTACATTCCTGACGCTGGGCTTATTCTCCTTCGTCGTTAACGGCATTTGCTTCTGGTTAGCATCTTTGCTGGTGCCCGGATTTAGCGTGCATGGGTTGCTAGCGATCATCTTAGGTCCAGTGCTGTTGTCCTTTGCCAGCACATTCCTTAACAAGTATTTTGCAGAAAAAGGGATTGGTCAATCTCTACCGGGACAGAATTCTAAGCCCGTGATCGAGGCAGACTGAGATTAAGGCTCATATAGGTGCCACGGCGCACCAATATAAAAGTTGGGGCGAGAAAGCAATGCTTTCTCGCCCCCAACTTTTATTTAGCCCGTTACCAGGGCTTTAATCGGGGATAACGGGTTTGAGAGACTTTGTTTCGGGTAGATGATGCACCAGGTGAGAGGACGATGTGTAGGGTTGGTGCAAGCGAATCAGTTGTGCCAGTGTTTTCTTCAGTTGGGTGCGCGGAACAACGATATCGACAAACCCGTGAGATAGCAAATATTCAGAGGTTTGGAAGTCATCGGGAAGTTTTTCTCGCAAGGTTTGTTCGACCACACGCCGTCCGGCAAACCCAATAGTAGCTTGTGGCTCCGCAATAATAATGTCTCCCAACATAGCAAAGCTGGCGGTGACACCACCTGTGGTTGGATGCGTCAAAATCGGAATGTAGAGCAATCGCGATTCTCGGTGTCGTTCCAGGGCACCTGAGATTTTTGCCATTTGCATCAAACTCAGCATCCCTTCTTGCATTCTGGCTCCACCCGAAGCGCAGACAATCATCACTGGTAAGCGTTCGCGAGTGCCTCGTTCGATTAATCGGGTCAGCTTTTCGCCGACCACTGACCCCATACTGCCACCCATAAAGCGGAAATCCATCACACCCAGGGCAACCGGCAGATTATCGAGTTGTCCTAATCCAGTAACGGCAGCATCGACTAACCTGCTTTTTTCCTGGGTGTCCCGAATGCGATCGCTATAAGACTTGCGATCGCGAAATTTCAACGGATCCACAGGTCTGAGGTTTTCGTCGATCGGTCGCCAGGTATTGGCATCGATCAATTGCTCAATCCGTTGAGCGCTGAACACCTGCATGTGATAGTTGCATTCCAGACAAACCATCTGGTTTGCCCGCAAGTCCTTGGTGTAGGTCAATACCCCACAAGTTTTGCACTTCGTCCACAAGCCATCTGCGATCTCTCGCTCTTGCCGTTCTTGGCTGATGGGACCTGATTTCCGCCGATTTGCAAACCAATCAAACAAGGACATGGGTTTTCTCGATCAAAAACTAAAAATTATATAGCGTTGCTTTAACTGATTTTTAATTATGGCGCTATCTTTGATGGCGCAAAGCATCGCCACCTAACAGCTAGCAAAGTGTCACTGAGGCTATGAATACTATTGATGAAACGCAGTACTGAGATAAACTAGACTACGGAAATGATCTTATCAGGTCAGGAGACTCTCTAACTTAAACACGGATGTGCCGAGGAGACATCGGTGGATAAAGGGAAAAGCGATCGCCCAGTCTAAAATTCTGCCAAAGCCTTGTAATACATAGGGTATTGATAATAGCTATGGCTACCCTACCCGCTACACAGCCGTTTTTAATGATAAACGTCACACAGTCTCAAGAGAACCATAAGGAGCATGGCTCTTGCTTAGGAATGGGAATTAAATAACTCCGATGATTTGTTGGAGGGGCGAACGGCCGTTCGCCCCTCCAAACGATTCAATATTCGATCTTATTTAATCCACGATCCTTAAGTATGAGAATTTATTTCAGCGCAACGTGACATAAAAAATGGAGTGTTCCTAACCGGAACACTCCACTTTTAGCTCCTTTCTCGATACCTGTAGCACCACGCGTTCAGAACTCGACGAGTGATGTGTTGAAACATTGTGCTCCGCGCAATGTTTCAACACAGTATCAGTTCTTATGCGATCGCATCTGCCTGACCTGTTAAGGCTGCTCGGTTTGCAACGAGCTAATTTGTTGGCGCAGCAAATCTGCGGTTTCTGTTTCACCTGCTTGTTCGTACAGGTCAGCGGCTTGTTGATAGTCGGCGATGATGGCAGCTTTTAGTTCTGGCGATAGTTCTGGTGGTTCCTCTGGGTTCATCGTGTCTGCATTCTCGGTGTAAAACAATCCCCAACGAGCTTCGGCACGATCTGCATAGGCAGAGGGTTGTTCAGGATCAAGGGCGATCGTTTCGGTAAATGCATCAACGGCTGCCTGATAATCTCCTTGCATATAAAGCTCCCACGCTTTGCCGTAGGACAATTCATAAGGAGTAGAGGGTTGAACTGTGATCGTATATTGACCCCCCTCACCAGAAAAAGAGCGCGCAAAAATCTTGTATTCACCCGTGACTGGCAGGGTCACGACGATCGCAGAATTGAGTGTTCGACCGTAGTCATCGTTGAACGCAATTTGCTGATCGTCCGGACCCCACAGTTCGATCACGGAGTCGATTTCATCGCTGTTCATGCGAATGGTAATAGACTGCCCCTCCGTGCCAGAGAAGGTATATTCATTTTGTGCAGGTTGCATCGTGCCCTGTTCTTGCAAAATGATTTCGGCACGCGCTGGCGCAGCAACCAGAAACAGTGATGCACTTCCCACCATGGCGGCACTAGCAAACAGTAGCCCTAAACGATTCGCTTGAAACTTCCAAATTTTCATAGAAAATATGACCTTAAAGTTTAGTATCTCAGTTGGCAAGACGATCTGCTGACGAGAACTATCCTGGCAACTGGGTTGACGAACAATCTGTGAAAACGATAGCGCTAGTCACCAAGCTTAAAACAAGAGGTGTGGAGGCTGCACCCCAAAAAAGAGGGAGTTTTCAAGAGTTTAAATCCCTTTTTGCGAAATAGGGTTCGCTGAAATAGTGACTTCACATTCTTGCCGTTGATTTCCTGACCAGGGACGAGAAATAAAATCCTAGTTTTATTGTGGCGTGGCTTCGTTACACCACCATAAAACTGTTTAAAGGGGTTATGAAATTTGATGGGAGTGCCACGCAAAGCGCGGCACTCCCATCAAATTTCATAATCTTGATCCCAGGCTCCGGCATTGGCGATGCCATAGTGAGATCGGAGCGATCGCAAAGGTTGATCTAACACCGTATCGGGATCGATATAGGCATCGATTTTTGGGTGTATTGTCAGCCCCTGTTGAACCCCTTGTACATATTTGCGGCAGACCTGAAAGGGATTGTAATAGGTTGCCCCCAGAGCTTTGCCGCGCAATGACAAACTCAAAAGTTCTAAAAACACGCCAAAGCTCTGAGCATAGTAATACCAGGGTCGATGCCAGGTAATTGCCGTCAGCAAAAAACCAATCAAGCGCAATTCTTGATCTAACTCAGTGCTGTAACCCGTCACCACATGCATGATGTCGTGGCGCAGCATATCGCACCAGGGGATGCGAATCATGCCGACCCAAAAATCTTGATCGCGGACGAAGGTTGGATTGGCCTGGTAATACCGTTCTAACCCTTGCCGTAAGGTCAACGATTCATCGGCAGTCGGGGAAACAACAGAAAAAGGCTGGCTAACAGGGCTGTTCATGGCTTGGCGACCGTGCATCGTTGCCCTATTGTGCAGAAGAAATGCCTGAACCTGTTGATTTTAGGAGCAGTTTGTCGAACTGTCACAGTGCCTGTTTCGGATTATCAATTCGGTTGAATTGCCCAGGAAACTGCTTCATGCCTTGATTTGCAGGAGTTCTAGGGATTCACGAGGTGAATGGCGATCGCTTTACCTCAAGCCAATTTTAGAAACCGTCACACTGGCACCGCTTCACCCCATAGCCGCTCACTACAGTCGAGTGACATGCCATTCCGGACAGTTTTTCGCTTCAACAGTTCCCCTTCCAAGTTATCAAATTCAAGTCATTCGGGTGGCTTGAATTCAATTGTTATCAAAGCATTATCATTCCCTTCAAAAAAATTAGAGGTTTTCTATGAGCCGTGTGTTTATTAACAGCATAGGCAAGTTTTTGCCGGGTGAGCCGATTAACAATGACCAGATGGAATCTTATTTGGGGCAAGTCAATGGACGACCGTCTAAAGTCAAGCATCGCATTCTTAAAAGCAATGGCATTCAGCAACGCTACTATGCTTTAGACGCACAACAGCAACCAACGTTCCTGAATCGAGAAATGGCAGCTGCGGCGGTGCGAGATGCCTTGTCTCACCTTGATTTAGAAGCGTCTGCGGTGGATCTGCTCTGTGCGGCAACTACCTGGTCAGATGTGTTGGTTCCCGGATTTGCCAGCATGGTGCATGGAGAATTGAGCGAACTTTCACCGATTGAGACACTGACTACCCATGGGGTGTGTTGTGCAGGCGTTTCGGCTCTGAAATATGCAGCGGCTCAAATTGAATTGGGCGAAAAACAAGTGGCGATCGCGGTTGCATCTGAACTGGCATCACGGTTATTTCGTAACACCAACTTTGAGGCAGAAGATAGCATCAAAGCAGGAAAATCTCTCGCATTTGATACCGAGTTTTTGCGGTGGATGCTTTCCGATGGAGCCGGTGCATTCCTATTACAAAATCACCCTAATCCCCATGGACTGAGCCTCAAAATTGAGTGGATTGAACTGATTTCCCATGCCAATGCCTACCCCGTGTGTATGTATGCGGGTGCAGCAGACGAAACTGCTCAACACAGCTGGATGAATTACCCGTCCTACGTTGCAGCCGCAGAAGCCGGAGCCATTAACCTGCGCCAAAATATTCGCCTGTTAGACAACGTGATCAAATTGGGCGTAGAAGGATGGTTGCGGTTGATTGACATGGGTCGGGTGCGTCCCGAAGACATTGACTGGCTACTGTGCCACTATTCCTCTCACTTCTTCCGGGGACAGATTGTGGAACTGTTGGAAAAAGCCAACTGCATGATTCCCGAAGAAAAATGGTTTACCAATCTCTACACCAAAGGCAACACAGGCTGTGCCTCGATTTACCTGATGCTAGAAGAACTGTTTTACTCTGGCAAACTGCAACCCGGTCAAAAAATCTTCTGCTTCGTCCCCGAAAGCGGACGCTTCACAACCGCTTACATGATGCTGACCGTGGTAGGGGCAGAGGTGAAGGGTGAGAGAGATGGAGCGGTGAAGGGTGTGAGAGATGGAGCGGTGAAGGGTGTGAGAGATGCAGAGGTGAAGGGTGTGAGAGATGGAGAGCTGAAGAGTGTCAGAGGTGAAGCGGTGAAGGGTGTGAGAGATGAAGTAGGTAAAGAAGATATTTCTCCCCTA